>NZ_OZ060370.1:410173-431406 GCF_964058955.1 Buchnera aphidicola (Phyllaphis fagi) | reverse complement strand
TGACAATATTGAAATATTTACTTATATATAATTAATTATTAATTATTAATACATATGATCATTAAAAAAAAAATACTATTCATAATATTTATTATTTGTCTTATAACAATAGAAATATTTTTATACAAATATCCATTAAAAAAAAATAATAATAAAAATATAAAATATTTATATACACAACATACACACATTAAATTATCAAAATCAGAATTATTTATTATAAATCATAAAAATATTTATGGAATATTAACATCTATGAAATTAATTAAAATATATATTCAAAAAAAACAATTTGAGAAATCTATTATTTGTTTAAATTATGCTTTAAAATTTACTCAAGAAAAAAATTTACGTATAATTTTACAAGTCAGATTAGCTAGAGTACACATTGAAAAACAACAATATTTAAAATCTATAAAATTATTAAATTATATTAAAAATATTACTTGGAAAAAATTATCAAAAAAAATAACCAGTGATATTTTTAGAAAACAAAAAAATATGAATCAGGCTTTAAAAAATTGGAATAATATAAATGTTATAAAAGTATCATCTATATATAAATTATAATTATGAAATACTATAAATCAAAATATTATTTATATAATCATCTTTAACATTGTACATATAATAATATAACAATTTATTTTTATTAATATTTTGAGAATATAAAATTTATGCTATCTATTGTTATTACTCTTATTGGAAAACCTAATGTAGGAAAATCTACTTTATTTAATCAATTAACAAAAACTAATAATGCTTTAGTTAGTAATCATCCTAATTTTACAAGAGATCGAAAATATGGATATTTAAAATTTAAAAAAAAAAATATTACTATTATTGATACTGCAGGAATAAATACATTTTGTAATATAAAGACAGAAATAGAAAAAAAAATTATTAATCAAACAATTATTGCTATTAATGAAGCAAATTTAATTTTTTTTATCTTAAATATTCATAAAGAAATAACATATGAAGATGAAGAAACTATTAAAAAACTACGGGAAAAAGGTAAAACTATATTTTTAATATTAAATAAAATTGATAAAATAAAAAATTATAAATATAAATTAAATGAGTATTATTATTTAGGAATTAAATATATTATTCCAATTTCAGCAAAAACTAAAAAAGGTATTAACATATTACTTAAAAAATATTTAAATACTTGGATAGAATCACAATATATTAATACAAAATCTGTGGAATATGAAGATGTAAAAAAAATAATTAAAATATCTATTATTGGTAAATCAAATGTTGGAAAATCAACATTATTAAATACATTATCTAATCAAAATAGAGTAATAACATGTAATATTCCTGAAACAACAAGGGATAGTATTTCAATACCAATATATTTTACAGGAAAAAAATATATATTTATTGATACTGCTGGTATAAAAAAAAATAATAATTTAGAATCCATACAAAAGTTATCTAATTTACAAACATTAAAGTCAATTTCTCAAACACATATTTCATTATTTGTTATAGATGCTACACAAAATATTTCTCATCAAGATTTAAATATATTAAATATTATTATTAATTCAGGAAATTCATTAGTAATTTTAATAAATAAATCTGAAAATCTTTCTTTAAAAGATAAAAAAATAATAAAAGAATATTTATTTTCTAAAAATACTTTAATTAAATTTATTCACATTCATTTTATTTCTGCTTTATATCATCAAGGTATTGAAAAAATATTTCAATTTATTGATGAATCATATATATTTTCAAAAAAAATTATGAAAACTTCACAATTAACAAAAATTATGAACGATGCTATTCACCATCATCCTCCAGTATTAATTAAGGGAAAAAAAATAAAATTTAAATATGCTCATCCTGGAGGATATAATCCTCCTATCATTGTATTACATGGAAATCAAATTTCTTCAATATCTAATATATATAAACGTTATTTAATAAATTTTTTCCAAAAATCCTTAAAATTAAAAGGAACGCCTATAAAAATTATATTAAAAAAACATATTAATCCATATAAAAAATAATAATTTATTTCATTTAAAATACTTATATTAATTAATAAATAAATTGAATTTATGTATATAATGGTATTTCTACTTTAATATTAGATGAAATATCAATAATTTTAGCTTGACACGCTAATCTACTCGAATATTCTAATCCCCATGCTTTATCTAAAACATCATTTTCTGATTCAGTAATTTTAGATAATAAATTATAACCTTCCCTCACGATACAGTGACATGTACTACAAGCACATGATTTTTCACATGCATGTTGCATATTAATATTATTATTTAAAGCAATATCTAAAATTGTATCTCCAATATGCATTGTAAATATTCCACCAGATGGTAGTAAAATTTTATGTGGTAAAAAAATAATTTTTGACATAATTTTTAATATTCCATGTAATATTCGTAAAATAAAGATATCTAATTAAAATATGAATACTAAATATTTAATTTAATTTCTATTTTTTGTATATCTATAATTTTTTTTTGATAAAATGATAATTTATATAATGTATTTATTGCTAGATTCCATTGTTTTTTATCTAACTCAGATTGTATTTGCAATTGGTATTTTTTAATTTTTACATGAATAAATGATTTAATGTTATGAAATTCATTTATTTCGTATCCATTTTTTTGAAATATTTCGAAACGTTCAGATAAATTAAATTGTTCCATTAAAAATTTTTTTTTATTTTTTAAATGATTTTTATTCTGTAAAGAAAATCCATATAATGAAAGTAAATACTGATATCTAAGAAACGGATTTTTTAAAATTTTATATCCTTGATTAATTATAATAGATTGTTTGAGCATGGCTTTCTGTTTTTGTTGAGATAAATGCATAGCATGATCAGGATGAAATTGACGTTGTAATTTATAAAAACGATAAGATAACAATTTACAATCAACTTCAGATTTTTGTTCTATTTGAAATAATTTAAAATAATTCATAATAATACTCAAAATATAATAAAGAAAAATTATATAATTTTACAATAGTTTATTTATATAATTTAATATAGATACATTCAAGTAATATGTACATATTGAATGTATCTATAATATTTTCAAATATTATACAATCAATTTATAAAACTACTGATTTTTTCTTTTATAATCAGAAATAGCATCTCTTATAGCATCTTCAGCTAAAATAGAACAATGAATTTTTACTGGAGGTAATTTTAATTCTTGTGCAATATTAGTATTTCGTATAGTTCCCGCTTCTTCTAATGATTTACCTTTAATCCATTCAGTAATTAGTGAACTAGAAGCAATAGCAGAACCACATCCATATGTTTTAAAACAAGCATCCTCAATAATACCTTGACTATTTACTTTAATTTGTAATTTCATAACATCTCCACATGCAGGAGCTCCCACTAAAGCATTACCAATGTTATTATCTTTAGAATTTTTAAAAGATCCAACATTTCTGGGATTTTCGTAATGATCTATAACTTTTTTACTATATGTCATAATTTCATTTTACCTTTTAAAGATTTTAATTATATTTCCATTGTACTTTATTTAAATCAATACCAGATTTAAACATTTCCCATAATGGAGATAATTCACGTAATTTTTTAATAGCTTTATGAACTGTACAAATAGTATAATCTATTTCTTCTTTTGTAGTAAATCGACCGATTGAAAATCTAATAGAACTATGTGCTAATTCATCTTTTAAACCAAGTGCACGTAATACATATGATGGTTCTAAACTAGCAGAAGTACAAGCTGACCCAGAAGAAACAGCTAAATTTTTTAAAGCCATAATTAAAGATTCACCTTCAACATAATTAAAACTAACATTTAAAATATGAGGAGCACTATTTTTTAGGTTAGTATTTAAATATACTTCTTCAATCATATTAATACCTTGCCATAAATGATTTCTTAATTTTAATAAATAAGACAATTCATGTAACATATTTTTTTTTGCTATGTAACATGCAGTACCCATACCAATAATCTGGTGTACTGGTAAAGTTCCAGATCTCATACCTCTTTCATGACCACCACCATGAATTTGAGCAGATAAACGTACTCTAGGTTTACGCTTAACATATAAAACACCCACACCTTTAGGGCCATAAATTTTATGAGCAGAAAATGACATTAAATCAATATGAATTTTTTTTAAATCTAAAGGTAATTTTCCAATACCTTGAGTTGCATCTACATGAAATAAAATATTATTTTTATGACAAATTTTAGATATTTTATAAATATCTTGAATTGTACCTGTTTCATTATTTACATACATTATAGATATTAATATAGTATTTTTATTAATGCATTCTTTAATTTTTTTTAAATTAATTATTCCATTTACTTCTGGATTTATATAAGTAACTTGATATTTTTTTTGTTCTAAATATCTACAAGTATCTAAAACTGATTTATGCTCTGTACTGCTAGTAATAATATGATTTCCTTTATTTTTATAAAAATCACAGCATCCTTTAATAGCAAGATTATTAGATTCTGTAGCACCAGAAGTAAATATTATTTCACGAGGATCAACATTAATTAACTCAGATATCTTTTCTCTTGCAATATCTACTGATTCTTCTGCTAACCAACCAAATTTATGTGATCTAGATGCAGTATTACCAAATGTTCCATTTAGTGTAAGATATTTCATCATATCTTGTGCAACTTTTTCATCTACAGGAGTTGTTGAAGCATAATCTAAATAAATTGGAAATTTCATGAATTCTATTCCTTAAAATTCAACCTATAAATAAAATTTCTATTTTAAAGCATTATTTATCACGTATTATAGTATATTAGTAGATACTAATAATATACACAGTAAATAGTTTCATTGAAAGATTGAAATTATAATTTATAATTTCAAAAAAAATAAATTTATAAATTTAAAAGTAGACTAAGTATATTATAATGTAGTATATTATAAAAATATAAAATATATAGGGATGTAACTCAATTTGGTAGAGTATCGGTCTCCAAAACCGAAAGTTGAGGGTTCAAGTCCCTCCGTCCCTGTAATAATAAACACTTAAAAGATATTCTTTCTGTATAATATTTTATATTGAACATGTAATCTACAATATCAATGTCTTAAAACACTAAAAATTTTTAGTATTATAAAATAACATGAATATCAAGATAATTTGAAAATTTTTAACCGAACATATTTAATATTATAATTAATTATATTTTTATATTATTGAGAACATAACTTTATGCCAATATATCGTTCCAAAACTAGTACTAGTGGCAGAAATATGGCTGGAGCTAGAGCTTTATGGCGAGCTACAGGAATGAATGATGAAGATTTTAAAAAACCAATCATTGCGGTTGTTAACTCTTTTACTCAATTTGTTCCAGGACACATTCATTTACAAGCAATAGGACAACTCATTGCAAATGAAATTAATGCATCTGGAGGAGTAGCAAAAGAATTTAATACAATTGCTATTGATGATGGAATTGCTATGGGACATAGTGGTATGTTATATTCTTTGCCGTCTAGAGAATTAATAGCAGATTCGATTGAATATATGATAAATGCACATTGTGTAGATTCTATGATATGTATTTCAAATTGTGATAAAATTACACCAGGTATGTTAATGGCTTCTTTAAGATTAAATATACCATCTGTTTTTGTATCTGGCGGACCTATGGAAGCTGGAAAAATTGATAATAGATTAACTAAAATTAATTTAGTTGATGCAATTAGTGAAAGCGCAAATACAAAGATACCTGATAATATAATTGATCAAATTGAACGATCTGCATGTCCTACTTGTGGATCATGTTCAGGTATGTTTACTGCCAATTCTATGAATTGTTTAATAGAAGCAATGGGATTATCATTACCTGGAAATGGTACTTTATTAGCTACTCATACTGACAGAAAAAAGTTATTTCTGCAATCTGCTCAAACTATAGTAAATTTAACAAAAAGATATTATCAAGATGATGATATTTCTACATTACCAAGAAATATTGCAAATAAACATGCTTTTTATAATGCTATGAAATTAGATATTGCTATGGGTGGATCTACTAATACTATATTACATTTATTAGCCGCTGCTCAAGAAGGAAAAATTAATTTTACAATGAGCGATATTGATAAATTATCCAAAATTACTCCACATTTATGTAAAGTTGCACCAAGTACAGAAATATATCATGTAGAAGATGTACATCGAGCTGGTGGTGTAATGGGAATACTTGGAGAATTAAATAGAATTAATTTATTGAATACTCACGTAAAAAATATATTAGGTATTTCTTTAAAAAAAATGTTAAATAAATACGATATTACAACCACTCAAGATAAAAAAATTCTTAAAATGTTTAGAGCAGGACCATTAGGAGTACGTACTATAAAACCATATTCTCAATCTTTTCGATGGGTAGCAGTCGATAAAGATCGCGAACAAGGATGTATAAGATCATCAAAATTTGCTTTTAGCAAAGAAGGTGGTTTAGCAGTATTATATGGAAATTTAGCAAAAAATGGCTGTATTATTAAAACAGCTGGTCTTAAAAAAAATCAATTTATTTTTCAAGGTCCAGCAAAAGTTTATGAAAGTCAAGAATCAGCAGTAAAAGCAATATTAAATAATAAAATTAATAAAGGTGATGTCATTGTTATTAGATATGAAGGACCTAAAGGAGGACCTGGAATGCAAGAAATGTTATATCCTACTACTTATTTAAAATCAATGGGTATTGACAAAGAATGCGCACTAATTACTGATGGTCGATTTTCCGGTGGAACTTCTGGATTATCTATTGGGCATATTTCACCAGAAGCTGCAAATAAAGGTATTATTGCTTTAGTGCAAGATCAAGATATAATATATATTAATATTCCTAAAAGAATAATTCATTTAGAAATATCAGAAAAAGAATTACAAATTCGTATGCAGAAAGAAGAATTAAAATCAAAAAATTCTTATCAACCTAAAAATCGAAATAGACCTATTTCATTTGCATTAAAAATGTATGGATTTTTTGCAACTAGTGCAGATAAAGGTGCAGTACGTGATTATAAAAAAATTCATGATTATAAAAGTATGTAATCAAGTTGTTATTATATAAAATTTGATTATTATATGTATTATAAAAAATATATTTATATCTTGTTTATATTAAAATATTAATAATATTAAATATACTTTTAAAAAATTAGGAATAATATATGAAAAATTATTTTAATACACTTAATTTTCGTCAAAAAATTACACAATTAAAAAAGTGTCGTTTACTCAGTAAAAAAGAATTTAATAATAAAACCAACATATTGAAAAATAAAAATATAGTTATTATTGGTTGTGGTGCGCAAGGTTTAAATCAAGGTTTAAATATGAGAGATTCAGGATTAAATATTTCATATGCTCTTCGAGAAGATAGTATTAATAAAAAAAATAAATCTTGGTTAAATGCTACAAAAAATAACTTTAAAGTAGGAAATTATAATGAATTAATTCCTACAGCTGATTTAATTATTAATTTAACACCTGATAAACAACATAGGCAAGTTATTGATAATATACAACATTTAATAAAAAAAAATGCTATTTTAGGTTATTCTCATGGATTTAATATTGTTGAAACAGGTCAAATTATTCGACAAGATATTACTGTAATTATGGTAGCTCCTAAATGTCCAGGTACTGAAGTTAGAGAAGAATATAATAGAGGATTTGGAGTTCCTGCTTTAATTGCAGTACATGATCAAAATGATCCTTGGAAAGACGGTTTAGAAATTGCAAAATCTTGGGCTTATGCTATAGGCAGCCATAAAGCAGGAGTATTAGAATCTTCATTTATTGCTGAAGTAAAATCCGATTTAATGGGAGAACAAACAATATTATGTGGATTATTACAAACTAGTTCATTAGTATTATATAAATATTTAATTGCTAAAGGACATAATTCAAATTATGTAATTAAATTATTACAACATGGTTGGGAGATACTTACTGAATCTTTAAAACATGGTGGTATTAAATTAATGTTAGATCGTTTATCTAATTCATCAAAAATTAGAGCATGTCAATTATCGAATGAATTAAAAACAATTTTTACTCCTCTATTTAAAAAACATATGGATGATATTATTTCTGGTCAATTTTCTTCTACTATGATTGATGATTGGAATAATAAAGATAAGAATTTATTGATGTGGCGTGAAAAAATAAAAAATACACAATTTGAAAAATTACCAAAATCTGATATAAATATTTCAGAAGAAGATTATTTTAATCATGGCACATTAATGGTTTCTATATTAAAAGCTGGGGTAGAATTATCTTTTGAAATTATGGTGCAATCTGGTATTAAAAAAGAATCTGCATATTATGAATCTTTACATGAATTACCTTTAATTGCTAATACTATTTCTAGAAAACGTTTTTATGAGATGAATATGGTAATATCTGATACAGCAGAATATGGAAGTTATTTATTTACAAATCGAGCTACTAAAATTCTTAATAATTTCTTACATTGCTTACAAAATCAAGATATTGGTGATACTTACCCAAATCAAAAAATTGACAATATTAATTTACAACAACTAAACGATAATATTCAAAATCATCCAATTGAAAAAATTGGAAAAAAACTAAGAAGTTATATGGTAAAAATGAAAAGTATTTCAAATATTTAAAATTTTATAGTATTTATAATATTTTATAATTTTTAAAATAATTAATTTTATTATCATTTTAAAATATTTCCTACTTATGTTGATACATTTAAATAAAAAAAATAAAAACATATAATTTATTAATATTATAAATACCATCTAATACTAATATAAAAATACAATCAAAATATTTATATAATATCAATATAAAAATATCAATTTTTAAATACTTTTTAATGTTACATTTTAAGTATACAAAATATTGAAATAAATAAAATGCTTTTATAATGATAAAATATATTTATTTCTTTACTGATATCAATTACTTTTATATCATAAAATCACTAACATGATATAAAAACTATAAATTATCAAAAATAATTTTATATATCTTATTACAAACTGATAATACAAAATCTTATAATATATAATAAACATTTAAAAACGATATTTGATGTTTTAATCATTTAATATATCAATATTTTTAAAAATCAAATAATTATATTATAAATATTTTTATTTATTAATAAATATCAAAATATTACTATAATTTATATCAATTTATTAAATACTTATGAAATACACTTATTTTTCTATAGTACCACATGATAATTACTTTATTCATCCACATATATATTAAATATTTAATATATTCTTATTACAATTTAGTTATCTTAATTAAAATTATCAAGATAAAAAAATAATTATTATTTTAAATAATATGAAATATTAAAATATTTTAATTTTATTTTTATATATTTAAAATATTTTCTTTCAATATATAAAATACAATAAAAATACTGTATGTAAAAATAAAATATATTGCTTTATACATTTATATACACAATCAAAACTGTAAACATGATTTAATTTTATAAAAAGTATAACAGATTCAAATTTTAAAACAACATTTTTAAAAAATTTTAATTTCATATATGAAAATATTTTACTTGATACATTTAACATTCGAATATTAAATATTTAATCTATATTTCATATTTTATCTGTATAAATAATTAGATATTTTAAAATTATTAATATTTTATTATATTTTTATTAATAGTATAAAAATTAAAAATATAAAACCAATTAAACTTAAAATAAAAATGATTTAAATATTATTCCGAAATCTAATTGACACATAATTATATTTTAACAATCTTAAAATTAATAGTTTATATATTTAATTTTAAAGATTATAATGCATGCAAATAATAAAATATTAAAATATTAAATTATTAAATTATTAAATTTATAATTGATAATATAAACAATCATTATTCTAGTATAAACACAAAATAAATATTTATAGTAATATTAATCATATTTAAATATTCTTAAATCACTATTTTCAAAATAATACTGATATTTAAAGATATTATTTGATATTTATACAATATTTTACAAAATAGAAATAACAATATTACAAATCAAATTTAATGAATAACTGTTCATACTATTATAAAATCATAATTTATTTAATATTTTTATTAACAAAAGAATATTTGATTACATATTAATTCTTTGAAAATGATATATAACAATTTTTATATAACAATGACAAACAAATGACATTCCATTTTTATAACAAATATAATACTAAAATTATTCACAAGAACTCAATGCATTTATGAAAATCAGTTAAAAATACTTGTATTAAAAATATTTTACTATACTACACCTGTATTTAATGAATATATAAATCTTACTAATACAAGTTTACTTATACAACTTTAATATAAAAATAAATTAAGGAAGACATATGATTGATCATCATATCATTAATTTAACAGATAAAAATTTTGAAGAAATTGTATTAAATAACACACAACCAGTACTTGTTGATTTTTGGGCTGAATGGTGTGGACCTTGTCAAATGTTTGCACCTATTTTAGAAAAAATCGCTCAAAAATATCAAAATCATTTAATTATTGCAAAAATTAATATTGATACTTTCCCAAATATAGCTTCAAATTATTCTGTTCAAAGTATACCCACTTTATTATTTTTTCAAGATAAAAAAGTAATTTATACACATGTAGGTATGATTAATGAGGCAGAAATTAAGAAAATAATAACAAAATATCTAAATATAATAATATAATACATCATTATATATTAGCGGTTAATTAATACTTAGAACCGCTAGATATATTTATAACATCATATTGTTCTTTTCACATTATTTTATTTTAACTTATATCAAATAAAAATAGTTTATATCCTAAATTAATACTATTTAAAAATATATTTCATAAATATTCTAATCTTTATTAAGAATCTATTACTATGAATTTGACTGCTTTAAAAAATATGCCTGTCTCTGAATTATTAATTCTTGGTAAAAATATAGAATTAGATAATTTAGCTCGCATGAGAAAACAAGATATTATATTTACTATTCTTAAACAACATGCAAAAAGCGGAGAAAATATATTTGGAGATGGAGTTTTAGAAATTTTACAAGATGGATTTGGTTTTTTACGTTCTTCAGATAGCTCCTATTTATCTGGACCTGATGATATATATGTTTCTCCTAGTCAAATTTATAAATTTAATTTAAGAACAGGAGATAGTGTAACAGGAAAAATACGACCTCCAAAAGAAGGAGAACGATACTTTGCTTTATTAAAAATACACAAAGTAAATTATGATCAACCTGAAAATTCAAAAAGTAAAATTTTATTTGAAAATTTAACACCTTTACATGCAAATTCAAGATTACGCATGGAAAAAGGAACTGGATGTTGTAATGATTTAACTGCTCGAATTTTAGATCTATCTACACCAATAGGAAAAGGTCAAAGAGGATTAATTGTTGCTCCCCCAAAAGCTGGAAAAACTATTCTTTTACAAAATATTGCAAAAAGTATAACTTATAATCATCCAGAATGTGTACTTATGGTACTTTTAATTGATGAAAGACCAGAAGAAGTAACTGAAATGCAAAGATTAGTTAAAGGAGAAGTAGTAGCATCCACTTTTGATGAACCTTCATCTAGACACATTCAAGTAGCTGAAATGGTTATTGAAAAAGCTAAACGATTAGTTGAACATAAAAAAGATGTAATTATTTTATTAGATTCTATTACAAGATTAGCTAGAGCGTATAATACTATTATTCCGTCTTCTGGTAAAGTATTAACTGGTGGTGTTGATGCTAATGCTTTACATCGACCTAAACGTTTTTTTGGAGCTGCAAGAAATGTAGAAGAAGGAGGTAGTTTAACAATCATTGCTACTGCTTTAATTGATACTGGATCTAAAATGGATGAAGTAATTTATGAAGAATTTAAAGGTACTGGAAATATGGAGTTATTATTATCTAGAAAAATTTCAGAAAGACGTATTTTTCCAGCTATTGATTATAATCGATCCGGAACTAGAAAAGAAGAACTATTAACGTCATCCGACGAACTACAAAAAATGTGGATTTTACGTAAAATTATTCATCCTATGAATGAAATTGATGCTATGGAATTTTTAATTAATAAATTATCGATGACTAAAACAAATTATGAATTTTTTAATATGATGAAAAGATCTTAATATTTTATGAATTCATCAATCTATTAATCTAGATCAATATCGAACCAACTATCATAATATATATAATGCTACATGTAATAATATAATTATTATCTAAGAATATGAAAAAAAATTATCAAGATTAAAATATAAATATAATATTATTATTGATTATAAATAAAATTGAAAAATATTATAACATAAAATACTAGACATTTATTATAATATACCATATTATTATATTAAGTGCTCGTAGCTCAGTTGGATAGAGCGCTACCCTCCGAAGGTAGAGGTCTCAGGTTCGAATCCTGTCGAGCGCATGAAAAATAAATTTATTTTATATTTGTATTATATAATTTATATGTTATTATATAATTAAGTTACTTAAAATATTTTGGTGACTATAGCTCAGTTGGTAGAGTCCTGGATTGTGATTCCAGATGTCATGGGTTCGATCCCCATTAGTCACCCCCAAATGATTACTATAATATTTTTTTATATTATTTAAATAATAATACTATTATATAAATTTTATATTTACTTATTATTTATATACCACGATTTTTATGTATCATATAAATTTTTAATTTCGGCGAATAGCGCAGCTTGGTAGCGCAACTGGTTTGGGACCAGTAGGTCAGAGGTTCAAATCCTCTTTCGCCGAATATCAATATCAATAAGTTAATATTGATATAATAAATAATTATATAAATTAATAATTAATTAAAATTCACTATGTATTAAAAAATTTTAATTATAACAGTACGTTTGAATTGAAATTTGAATATTTAAATATATATAATATTCTAAATATTCTTTATTGTATTATTTTTATCATCACGACCTTTGAAATAAAATTTAGAAAAATTCACACTTATATTACCAAGTGTATAAAATGATTCTTCTAAAATATTCCAAAAATTACGTTTACTACGATTACAAATCCAATTCCCATTTTTATAATTAAAATGATATCCATTAATATTTGTAGCTAACCAAATTTGTTTTAATATTTCTTGTTTACTAACAATAATTTTTTTATTTTTTTGAAACACTATAGTTAGAATTTGATAATTTACTTCATAATCTATATCATTTTCATGTGAGAAAATATCTAAATATTCTTCAATTGTTAATAAAATTTTATTAAATAAATTATGAAATGTTACACAATTAATATTCATATTTTATATTTTTTAAATTGGTTATAAATTAATATTATAGTTCAATAATTTAATCTATTTAAATATTTAAAGATTTTAAATAAAAAATAAAATATAATTTTAAATTATTATTCAATATATAATTAATCAGATTATGTTAAATACAAATAGAGTAAAAATATTTTTTTCAAAAATGCATGGATTAGGTAATGATTTTGTAATTATTAATAAAATTAATCAAAATTTTTATCTTTCTTCTCATATCATTACAAAATTATCAAATCGATATACAGGAATAGGATTTGATCAATTATTAATAATTGAAAAATCTAAACATCCAAAATACGATTTTTATTACCGTATTTTTAATGCTAATGGATCTGAAGTAACACAATGTGGTAATGGAGCAAGATGTTTTGCTTATTTTGTATATTTAAAAAAAATAACTAATAAAAAAATAATAATTCTTCAAACAAAAACTAATAATATACATATTAAAATATGTAATAAAAATAATATTGAAGTAAATATAGGTAAACCTATTTTTAATCCTACAAAAATTCCTATGTTATTCCCAAATATGTTCAAAAAATATCATATTAAAATAAATAATAAAAAAATAGAATTTGGAGCAGTATTTATTGGTAATCCGCATTGTATAATTATAGTAGATAACATAAAAACATACCCTGTTCATACAATAGGTAATCTATTAAGTAAACATTATTTATTTCCTAATCATATGAATATTAATTTTATGCAAATTATTAATACTAATCATATTTTATTACGAGTTTATGAGCGAGGGGTTGGTGAAACACAAGCTTGTGGTAGTGGAGCTTGCGCATCTGTAGTCATTGGTATTATGTGGAATTTACTTAAATCAGTAGTAACAGTTACTTTACCTGGAGGTAATTTAAAAATCTACTGGAAAGGATTAAATCATTCCATTTATATGATAGGACCCGCTGAACATGTATATGATGGTCAAATATATATTAATACTAAATAATTTTAATTAAATTGTTATTTTTATGTTATTTGAATAAGGTATTTAATTGGTGTAATATATTTTGATTTAAATATTTTAAATTCTATATGTAGTATAAAAGGAGAAATTTTGTCGTATTTTAGAAAAGATAATAAAAAAAAATATCCAGTTAATAATATATCTTTAAATTCTCAATATAATATTAATAATAATCAATACATTATGAAAGGAACAAAAACATTTAATAAAGTACTTTTTTCTTTGTTTTGTGCTGGATTAGCTACATTTTCTATTTTATATTGTGTACAACCTATATTACCAACATTTTCTATTGAATTTCATTTAACTCCTTATGAAAGTAGTTTATCTTTATCTGCTGCTACTGCTACTATGGCTATAGGTATGTTATTTACAGGATCATTATCTGATGCTATAGGTAGAAAAATAGTTATGAGTAGCTCTTTATTTTTAGCTACATTATTTACTATTTTATGTTCTTTATTAGATACATGGAATGAAATTATTATTATGCGTATGCTAACTGGTTTTGCATTAAGTGGAGTAGCAGCAGTTGCAATGACATATTTAAGTGAAGAAGTACATCCTAAAGTATTACCATTTGCTATTGGATTATATATTAGTGGTAACACTATAGGTGGTTTTTCAGGACGATTATTAAGTAGTATTTTAGTTAATTATTGTACATGGAAAACATCATTATTGATAATAGGTATACTATCTTTTACAGCGTCTATGATATTTTTTAGATTGTTACCAGAATCAAAAAATTTTCATGGTATTTCTTTAAAACCCCAAAAAATTTTAGATAACCTAATATTACAATATAGTGACAAAATATTATCTTCTCTTTTTATTATTGGTTTTATCTTAATGGGAAGTTTTGTTACACTATTTAATTATGTCGGATATCGTTTAATGATTAAACCATTTTTTTTAAATCAAGTAGTTATAGGATTTCTATCTATAGTATATTTAACTGGAGTATATAGTTCACCTAAAGCTAGTAAATTAATTCAAAAATATGGACGAAGACAGGTTTTAATTTATTCATTACTTACTATGATATTTGGTTTATTAGTTACACAATTAGATATTTTAATTTTTATCATTTTTGGATTAATGTTATTTTCTAGTGGTTTTTTTTCAGCTCATTCTATTGCTAGTAGTTGGATAGGACATCGTACTAAAATTGCTAGAGGCCAAGCATCTTCTTTATATTTATGTTGTTATTATTTAGGTTCAAGTATTTTAGGAACATTTAGCGGAGTTTTTTGGTCTTTTGGACATTGGGCGGGTATTTCAATATTTGTAATTTTTATACTAGTTATTGCAATAAAAATAATTTATAAATCAAATCGTTAATATTAATAATATAACTTATATATTTTAAAATATAAAAAATCATAATTATTTAATTTTAATATATGTATTTTAATTTAAATAAATAAAATTATATTATATTTTATATATGATGAACTAAAATATTATAAAATATATTTATGTTATATGAAAATTATACAACTATTTTACTATCATTATTTTATTTTAAGAAAATGTGTTTATTGTGAAATTACTATATATCATAGTATTAATAAAATTTTTAAAAATCTTAAACAATACAATAATTTTAAAATTAAAATTATTGTATTTTATAATATAATTTATAAAATAAATAAAATATTTATTTGCTTTATTACATAATTCAATTGAATTTCTAAATTATTAAAATCATTAAACTTATATATTATCATATCAATTCAAATTAAAATTGAAATTGAAATTTAAATTATTCAATATTACATTTTTATAATAAATATTGAAATTATAGTCTTAAAAAATAAAAAATTTATTTTTATTTTTATTTTATTTTTTGAATTATTTGATAATTATTTGAATATTAAAATATAAATTTGAAATAATATTTCCATATAGATAATATATTCTATTGATTTAATTTATTTAATATATTTAATATATTATGTAAAATATTTTATTAAATTATTATAATATAATAAAATTATATTTTACTATAAATATTCTATAAAAAATTATATTATATAAAACACATAATAATCAAAAATAATTTTTATATTATAAATTATTAGATATTAAATATTATTTTTAAATTAATTAAGTTATTTATGATAAAAAAAAATAATATATTCAAAAAAATACATAAAAATTTACATCATAGATTTGATATTATATCCAAAATTCGTAAATTTTTTAAGAAAAAAAATATTTTAGAAATAGAAACACCTATACTTACAAAATTTACAGTAACAGATATAAATTTATTTCCTTTTAAAGTATATCCAGAAAACTCATATAATACAGATAATAAAAAAAATATGTGGTTAATTACCAGCCCTGAATATCATATGAAACGATTATTATCAGAAGGTATAGGATCTATATATCAAATTTGCCATTGTTTTCGAAGTGGAGAAATTGGAAATCATCATAATCCAGAATTTACAATGTTAGAATGGTATCAACCAAATTATGACATGTTTGATATGATAAATGAAGTAGATAATTTTTTAAAAATTATTGTTAATATCAAAAAATCTGATCAAATTTCTTATCAAAATATTTTTATGAAATATTTTTTTATTGATCCATTAAATACTAATATTTCTGAACTAAATTACATAGTTAAAAAATTAGGTCACAAACATTTACTTAATCAAAATAATACTATACAAAATTTATTAGAATTAATATTTACTATCGGAATTGAACCAAATATTGGTCAATATAATCCTATTTTTATCTATCATTACCCTATTGAACAAGCATTACTTTCAAGAAAAAATTTAATAGACATTCGAATTTCAGATAGATTTGAAGTTTTTTTTAAAGGTTTAGAATTAGGTAATGGATTTTGTGAATTAATTGACCGAAATGAACAAACAAAAAGATTTCAAAAAGATAATTTCAATCGAATAAACCTTAATCTTCCAAATCGGTCAATAGATTTTCGTTTTTTACAATCTTTATCATCTAATATGCCATCATGTTCAGGTGTTTCAATCGGATTAGACAGATTAATGATGATTATTTTAAAATTAAAAAAAATTAATGATGTATTATCTTTTTCTTTTCAAAATTGTTAAATATAGTAATAATAATTTTTACCAATAATGTTCACTACTAATATGACCTGGATTACGTCGAAAATGTTTTTTGAGTGATCTATTATTTATTAAATATAATTGTGTTTCTTTTACCATATTTGGATTACCACACAACATAACATGAGATGTATTAGGTGTTATTATATGACCCACTTGATTTTCAAGATCATTTGAATGTAATAATTGAGGTATTCTGCCAATTAATGATGTTTTATCATATTCACGACTAACTATTGTTTGAAATATTAATTGATTTATATATTTTTTTTTTAATTTTTTGATTAATGAAGAATATATTAATTCTCTTTTATATCTTACAGCATGAATTAATATAATTTTTTTAAATTTTTTAAGTTGAGATCCATCTTGTAATATAGAACAAAATGGACCTATTGCAGTACCTGTAGAAAACATCCACAAGATTTCACAGTTTGGAATTTCATATATTGTAAAAAATCCATTTGCATGTTGAGAAAGTAATATTTTTTGATTTTTTAATAAATGATATAATTTATTACTCATGATACCATTTTGGATTAATGTAATACAAAATTCTAAATTTTTATTTTTCGGGTCATTTACAAAGGAATATGCTCTTTGAATATATTTATTTTTATTTATTATTGCTATTTTTGTAAATTGACCAGATATAAATGGTAATATTGAAGATTTTAAAAATAATTTAAATAAATTTGATGTCCATTTTTGGATTCTTATTACCCTTGCATTAATCCATTGAGTCATATTATTTATTATCCTTATAAATTATTAATTAATTATATAATTTCAATAAATTTAAATATTATATAAATATTTGTTAATTTAATTAATATATTTATAATTTTATAATATAAATCGACTAAGATCTTCATTAGTAACTAATTTATCTAAATGTTTACTAACATAGTCACTATTAATATCAATTGTATTGTCTTTCATTTTATCTGCATTAAAGGAAATATCTTCCATTAGACGTTCTAAAACAGTATATAATCTTCGTGCTCCAATATTTTCCATAGATTCATTGACTTGCCATGATGCTTCTGCTATTTTTCGTATTCCATCTTTAGTAAAATTAATTTTTACACCTTCCGTTTTCATTAATTCGATATATTGCATAGTAATCGAAGTTTTTGGTTCAGTAAGGATTTTTTCAAAATCATTTACAGTTAATGCTTTTAATTCTACTCGAATAGGTAATCTGCCTTGTAATTCAGGTATAAGATCTGATGGTGTTGAAATCTGAAAAGCTCCAGAAGTAATAAATAAAATATGATCTGTTTTTATTACACCATGTTTAGTTGATACAGTACATCCTTCCACTAACGGTAATAAATCACGTTGTACACCTTCTCTCGATATATCTAAACCAGATGTTCCTCTTTTTTTACATATTTTATCTAATTCATCAATAAATACTATACCATTTTGTTCAACAGCATGAATTGCTTCTTGTTTTAATTCTTCTAAATTTAATAATTTTACTGATTCTTCATCAGATAATAATTTCATTGCATCTTTAATTTTAAGTCTTTTAGTAGTGTGTTTTGGATTATTGACATTCTGAAATAACATTTGCAATTGATTAGTTAATTCTTCCATTCCTGGTGGAGCCATAATTTCCACTCCCATGGAATTATTTGATACATTAATTTCAATTTCTTTGTCATCTAATTTTCCTTCTTTTAACTGTTTTCGAAAAATTTGAATTGTTTCTGTAGGACGTGCCGATTTATCAGATTGGTCAGCATGATCCCAATTTTTTACAGTAGGAACAAGAACATCTAATATTTTTTTTTCAGCAATTTTTCTAGCGTGACGTTTATTTTTTTTAATTTTTTGAACACGAACTATTTTTATTGCAACATCCATAAGATCTCGAATAATCGAATCTACTTCTTTTCCTACATATCCTACTTCAGTAAATTTAGTAGCTTCTACTTTAATAAAAGGAGCATTAGCTAATTTTGCTAATCGTCTTGCAATTTCTGTTTTTCCTACTCCTGTTGGTCCAATCATCAATATATTTTTAGGAGTAATTTCACTTCTTAATTCATTATTTAATTGCATTCTTCTCCATCTATTTCTTAATGCAATTGCTACAGCTCGTTTGGCTTTATCTTGACCAACAATAAATTTATTTAATTCATTGACAATATCATGAGGAGTCATTGTGGACATTGAGGTAATCCCCCTTTATTATATATCTGAAATTAATTCTTTTATAGTAAATATATGATTAGTATATATGCAAATATCAGCAGCAATAGTTAATGATTTTTCTACTATTTGTTTTGCATCAAGAGTAGTATTTTTTAATAATGCATGTGCTGCAGCTTGTGCATAAGGTCCACCAGATCCAATTGCAATGATATCATTTTCTGGTTGTATAACATCTCCACTACCTGTAATAATTAAGGAAATGTTTTTATCAGCTACTGCTAATAACGCTTCTAATTTTCTTAATATTCGATCACTTCGCCAATCTTTTGCTAATTCTATAGCCGCTTTTTGTAATCGTCCTTGATAGATTTCTAATTTTTTTTCGAATAATTCAAATAAAGTAAATGCATCAGCTGTTCCTCCAGCAAATCCAGAAATCACTTTATTATTATAAAGAGATCTCACTTTTTGAACATTCTTTTTCATGACGGTATTACCTAAGGTGGCTTGTCCATCACCTCCGATTACTACTTTGTTATTTAATCTAATACTTAATATTGTTGTCATGAAATAATCTCTATATAATATAATTGAATATTATCTATCTTAAAATTTTAAAATATCTTTGAATTATCTTGAAATTTTTATAGATAAATATATTTTTATTTTGTATTTAACTTATTTTATCACAATTTATTGCAATGTTATATTTTTAAATATTTTATATTTTCAATATATCATAAAAAATTATATAATTAAAATAATTATTTTATTCTTTCAATTTAATATTGTAAAATTTTAATACAAATTATTATAAGGAATAATATAATGAAAAAAAATATTCATCCAAAATATTATGCAATATCTGCTATTTGTTCTTGTGGAAATCAAATTAATATTTTTTCAACACTAAATAAAAAAGTATTAAATTTAGATATATGTTCTAATTGCCATCCTTTTTATACAGGAAAACAACGTGTTGTAAATCGAGGGGGTCGTATTGAAAAATTTAATAAAAAATTTTTTATGAATTAATTAAAATATAAATCAATTTTTTTAAAATATATTTTTATTACTTTTAAATCTATTGGAGCGGGAAACGAGATTCGAACTCGCGACCTCAACCTTGGCAAGGTTGTGCTCTACCAACTGAGCTATTCCCGCACTATTTATATTTTATATGTTATATTTCATATTATTAATATGTAATTTAATATATGTAAAAATAAGTAACAAACATATTAATCAGTCAATTTAATATTTTATTCTACTTTAATAAAAAATATTTTCAATTTTCATTCTATATTAAATTTAATACAATTTTAAAAAAAATACAATATATTTTTTATTGAATTGAATTATATTTCGTAATAATTAATATTAAATGTACACTCAACCATTTACTGATATAGATTTTTAAAAAATAATTCCATATTACCGTTCACCATCGTGAACGGTATATTTTTTTTCAATTGTTATCCGTTTTATATTACAATCCATATAATGCAATACTACTGGTGGTACAAACCACCAAATTAAATATTGTATGTTTGAAGCAACATC
>NZ_OZ060370.1:300000-410073 GCF_964058955.1 Buchnera aphidicola (Phyllaphis fagi) | reverse complement strand
GACACGCTTCGATGAGAGAGCGTGTCACCCGTGGTAACAATTGTATAAACATGGGTACTCACCGTTCACCATCGTGAACGGTATATTTTTTTTCAATTGTTATCCGTTTTATATTACAATCCATATAATGCAATACTACTGGTGGTACAAACCACCAAATTAAATATTGTATGTTTGAAGCAACATCTTGACGCATCAATCGCCGTCACAAGACCACCGCTCGGCACGTTGAGCTGTTATTTTGCAATATTGCGGCTGCTGATATGCATTAAATCGTGTCTTTCTTATTACATGTTATATTTCAATTCGTGCATTGTGCAATATTTCAGGATATAGAATTATCTTCCATTCGTTCCAAATTCACCCACGTTTGACACGCTTCGATGAGAGAGCGTGTCACCCGTGGTAACAATTGTATAAACATGGGTACTCACCGTTCACCATCGTGAACGGTATATTTTTTTTCAATTGTTATCCGTTTTATATTACAATCCATATAGTTAAAATACTACTGATGAAACCACCAAATTAAATACTGTATGTTTGATGTGCTTTTATAAAAATCAAATCATGTCAATTACTACTACAATCAAATCTTAACGATTGTAACATTACAGATATCATATTGTAAAGTGTTCCTCTTTAGTATTATATATCATTTTTTTTTTTGTTTTTATATAAAATACTGCTAAAATCTAATTAAGTCAATACCTTATATAAAAAAAATATGATTTTAATACCATAATTATTATACTATGATAGAAATTAGATAAATATATTTATAATATGTTGAATATAATATATTTAT
The DNA here is from genome assembly GCF_964058955.1 of Buchnera aphidicola (Phyllaphis fagi). Classification (GTDB taxonomy): domain Bacteria; phylum Pseudomonadota; class Gammaproteobacteria; order Enterobacterales; family Enterobacteriaceae; genus Buchnera_L; species Buchnera_L aphidicola_AI. The sequence goes on along the minus strand of NZ_OZ060370.1, from coordinate 409,265 downwards.
TTTACATATTTTACAATATTATTATAAAATATTTAAGTATTTAAATATTTATATATTATTATTAATATTTACTATTTTTGTTGAATACTAATTTTTTTAATCTTTTCTTGTTCTGGAATTTCATATTCAAAATTTATTTTTAATAATCCTAATTTTAAAATAGCTTTATTAATTTTTATTGGATTATTTAAATTAAAACTTATTGTAAAATAATGATTTTTAATACTTTTATGGAGATATTTAATTTTTTTGTCTTTATCTTTATTATAATTATTATTTCCTGATACAGTTAACTGATTATTTTGAATAGAGATATCTAATGCTTTTTCGTGATATCCTGGTACTAATAATATTAACTGATACTCATTATCATTGATTTGTATAAAGTCATAATCAGGTAAATCAGATATTGGTTTTTCTCCAGTTAATGTACTAAATATTTTATCAATTTGATTAAATCGATCGGAAAATAAATTACCTGTAAGTATTGGTGTACAAGAGATAGAATGATAAGACATAAAAATCTCCTTTTTAAAAATCTAAATTATTTATATTTTAAATTTTAATTAAATCTTGAATTTAATACTTTTAAGTATTCTTATTATATCATGAGGATAATATCTGAAATTTCAAGTTTTATATTGTATTATTTTAAAATAAAATAAAAATAATTTTTATATAACATTTAGAGTAAATAAAATTATGAAAAATATTATTCCTATTGAAACAAATTCTTGGAAAAAATTAAATAATCATTTTAATAAAATAAAACATGTACGTATGATTGATTTATTTAATAATGATGCAAACCGATTTAAAAATTTTTCTATCACTTTTAAGAATAAAATACTTGTTGATTTTTCAAAAAATAGAATTACTAATGAAACAATAAAAAAATTATTAAATTTAACAATAGAGACAAATTTATCAGAAGCTATAGAATTAATGTTTACTGGTAAAAAAATTAATCAAACAGAAAATCGTTCAGTATTACATACAGCGTTAAGAAACCGTGCTAATACACCAGTATATTCTAATGGTATTGATGTCATGCCGATGATAAATACAGTATTAAATAATATGGAAAATTTTTCTTATCAAGTAATTAATGGAATATGGAAAGGTTATTCAGGTAAAAGTATTAAAAATATTGTAAATATAGGAATAGGAGGTTCAGATTTAGGACCTAAAATGGTTACTCAAGCATTAAAACCATATAAAAACCATTTAAATATTTATTATATATCTAACATTGATGGTAACGATATATCTAGTATTTTAGATAATAATCACTTCGAAAGAACAATATTTTTAATATCTTCTAAAAATTTTCAAACTGAAGAAACAATAACTAATGCTATGACTATAAAAAAATATTTTTTAAAAAAAGCAGGTAATAAAGAATTTATGAATAAACATTTTATTGCAATTACTTCAAATATTAAACAAGCATTAAAATTTGGTATTATTCAAAAAAATATTTTTCAAATTTGGGATTGGGTGGGTGGAAGATATTCATTATGGTCTGCTATGGGATTATCAATAATTCTTTCTATTGGATTTGATAATTTTAATAAATTATTACATGGAGCATACGATATGGATCAACATTTTCGAGAAACCAAATTTGAAAACAATATTCCTGTAATATTAGCATTAATTGGAATTTGGTATAATAATTTTTTTAATACAGAAACAGAAGCTATTTTACCTTATGATCAGTATTTAGAATATTTACCTAAGTATATTCAACAAAGTAATATGGAATCTAATGGCAAAAACATCGATAGAAATGGTAATAAAGTATCTTGGCAAACAGGACCGATCATTTGGGGTGAAACAGGAACAAACGGTCAACATTCATTCTATCAATTAATACATCAGGGTACAAAATTAATTCCATGTGATTTTATTGCTCCTATTAATACCCATAGTCACTTATTTCATCATCACAAAATATTATTATCAAATTTTTTTGCACAAACACATGCTTTAGCATTTGGAGAATATTTTATAAAACAAAAAAATAATATATGTATAAAAAATTCTATGAAAATTAATATAAATAATAGTCAATTTAAGTATTTTGAAGGTAATAAACCAAGTAATACTATTTTATTAAATAAAATTACTCCATATTCTTTAGGTGCATTGATTGCTTTATATGAACATAAAATATTTACACAAGGAATTATTTTGAATATTTTTAGTTTTGATCAATGGGGTGTAGAATTAGGTAAAAATGTATCTACAGAAATTTTAAATATATTAAAAAATAAAACAAATATTTTAAAATATGATAGTTCTACAAATGGTTTAATTGATTTTTATAATTATTTTAATAGAAATCATTAAATAATAATTAATATCAACAATAAAATGATATTTTAAACATATTATTATATAATTATGATTAAAAAAAAAACTAATTTTCACCAATCATTTTTAATTTTTTTAATGGGACCTACCGCATCTGGAAAATCTAAATTAGCAATGAAATTAAGAAAATATTTACCTGTCGAATTAATTAGTGTTGATTCTGCTTTAATTTACCGTAATATGGATATTGGAACTTCTAAACCAAATTCTGTTCAATTAACTCAACATCCTCATCGATTAATTAATATTAAAGATCCTATTCAATATTATTCGGCTGCAGAATTTCGACATGATGTTTTAATAGAAATTAATAATATTATTCAATTAGGGAAAATTCCATTATTAGTTGGTGGAACTATGTTTTATTATTATACTTTATTAAATGGAATTGCAAAATTACCAGCATCAAACTTAATACTAAGACAAAAAATTTTACATGAAAGTAACTATAATGATAATTATAGTTTACATAAATATTTATCAAAAATTGATATAAATTCTGCTAATAATATTCATCCAAATGATATACAAAGGTTACTAAGAGCTTTAGAAATCTGTTTAACAACAGGTAAAAAATTTAGTAAATTAAAAAAAAATATATTAATCAAACTACCATATCGTATTATACAATTTGTCAAAGTATTAAAAAAACAAAAATTATATAATTATATTCAATCTCGTTTTCATAAAATGTTAGATCAAGGTTTTGAATTAGAAGTACAAGGTTTATTAAATAGAGGTGATTTAAATATTAACTTACCCGCAATACGTTGTATTGGTTATCGACACATGTGGCTTTATTTATCTAATGTAATTAGCTATAATGAAATGATTAAACAATCTATTTTTGCGACTAGAAAATTAGTAAAAAAACAATTAACATGGTTAAAAAATTGGAAAAATCTTTACATTTTAAAAGATCAACATATTAATTTAACTATAGAAAAAATTTTAAATATTATTTACAAAAATATTATATAAGTAATATATTATTTGTAAAATAATTATATGTTAAATAAATTAATGTTTTAAAATATTAATAATACAATAAAATGAGTTTACCAAATATGCAAAATAAAGTTCAGGTTATACAATTAGATGTTTCTTATCATGCCAATCCTGCGGAAACTTTTTATAATATTTGTCATGAAAAAAAACGAACTTTATTATTAGAATCTGCTGAAATTGTTAAAAAAAATCAATTAGAAAGTATGTTAATTATAGATACCGCTATACGAATTACTGCTATAAATAGAAAAGTGATTTTAGAATCATTTTCTAAAAATGGTCAAAATATATTAGATAAAATACACACTGTTATTCCTCCAGAAGTACAATTTTATCCTTTCGAAAAAAAAATTGAATTAATTTTTCCGAATATTATTAATATACTAGATGAAGATAATAGACTTCAATCATTATCAGTATTTGATTGTTTTCGATTTATTTTAAAATTAATTAAATCTTCTAAAAACCAATCTAAATCAATATTTTTTGGTGGATTATTTTCTTACGATTTGATTAATACTTTTGAAAACATATCAGATTTACCAAGTATTCAAAAATGTCCAGATTTTTGTTTTTATTTATCTGAAATTTTATTAACTTTTGATCATTTAAAGAAAAAAAGTATTATTCAAGGTAGTATATTTTTTGATGATATGTTTGAAAAAGAAAGAATAATTAAAAGATTATTAAAAATCAAAAAACAATTATGTGAGACACCCTTATCTATACCTCAATATCAAATTTCTCACGCATCTTTAGAAGTTAATATAAATGATGTAGAATATCAAAAAATTGTTAAAAAAATGCAATATTATATAAAAAAAGGAGAAATATTTCAAGTTGTCCCATCTAGAAAATTTTTTTTACCATGTCCTTATCCATTATCTGCATATTATATTTTAAAATTGGAAAATCCTAGTCCATATATGTTTTTTATGCAAGATGAAGATTTTATATTATTTGGAGCATCACCAGAAAGTTCATTAAAATATAATTCTAAAAATAGAAAAATTGAAATATACCCAATTGCTGGTACTAGATCCAGAGGGTTTGATACAGAAGGAAAATTAAATTTAGATTTAGATAGTCGAATTGAATTAGAGATGAGAACGAATGAGAAAGAATTATCAGAACATTTAATGTTAGTTGATTTAGCTCGGAACGATTTAGCTAAAATTTGTATACCTGGTACTCGATTTGTATCTAATTTAACACAAGTTGATCGATATTCTCATGTTATGCATTTAGTTTCTAGAGTCATAGGTATTTTAAAAAATGATTTAGATGCTTTACATGCGTATTCTGCATGTATGAATATGGGGACATTAAGTGGAGCTCCAAAAGTTCGTGCGATGCAATTAATTGCTCAAGTAGAACAAGAAAAACGAGGAAGTTATGGTGGTGCAATAGGTTATTTTACAGGATTAGGAGATTTAAATACATGTATTGTAATACGATCTGCTTATATAGAAAATAATCTTGCTACAATTCAATCTGGAGCTGGTATAGTATTAGATTCAATACCACAAGATGAATCCGATGAAAGTCGTAATAAAGCACAAGCTGTATTAAACTCTATTATTCAGTCAAATTATAAAAAGGTATAACTTATATGCAAGAAATTCTTTTATTAGATAATTTTGATTCTTTTACATATAATATCGTTGATCAATTACGAGTTCATAATCATCAAGTTATTATTTATCGAAATAATATTCCTATTAGTAATATTTTATCTGTTCTATTTAAAATGAAACAACCAATAGTATTACTATCTCCAGGACCTGGAATTCCTAACCAATATGGATGTATGGTAAATTTATTACGATTTATAATTGGTAGAATACCAGTAATTGGTATTTGTTTAGGTTATCAAGCTATTGTTGAATATTATGGTGGAACAATACAATATTCAGATAAAATTTTACATGGCAAAACATCTTTAATTATGCATGATGAACAAGAAATGTTTAAAAGCATTGTGAATCCATTATTAGTAGCAAGATATCATTCATTAATTTGTACAAATATTCCATTATCATTAAAAATTAATGCTCAATATAAAAATATTGTTATGGCTGTTCGAAATAATTTTGATAGAGTATGTGGATTTCAATTTCATCCTGAATCTATTTTAACTACACAAGGTGCTAAATTATTAAATAACACTATAAAATGGGCATATTCATAAAATTAATAAATTAATTATTCATGATAATTATATTAACATTTATACAGTAATATATAAACATGATAAATAATATTCAATATATTTAAGGTATAATAATGAAAAAAAATATTATTGTATTAGGTACACAATGGGGAGATGAAGGAAAAGGGAAAATAGTAGATATTTTAACTAAAAAATATGACTATGTTGTTCGATATCAAGGTGGTCATAATGCTGGACATACTATTGTTGTAAATTCTCAAAAAATTATTTTACATTTAATTCCATCTGGTATATTACATAATCACATTATTGCTATTTTAGGTAATGGAGTAGTTATTTCACCTAAATCTTTAATGAAAGAAATAAAAATGTTATCCAATTTAAATATTTCTGTAAAAAATCGTTTATTTATTTCTGAAAACTGTCCATTAATTTTAGATTACCATGTAAGTATGGATTTAGCACGAGAAAAAATACTTGGTAAAAAATATATTGGAACTACTGGAAAAGGTATTGGTCCTGCTTATGAAGATAAAGTGGCACGTCGAGGTTTAAAAATTAGCGATTTACATAATACTAATTTACTAGTTAAAAAATTAAAAAATATTATTAACTATTATAATTTTCAACTAGTTCATTATTATGGATACACTCCATTACAATATGAATTAGTGTTAGAAGAACTACTAAAATATCAAAATATTTTAATAAAAAAAATAAAAGATATACCTTTGATATTACATAAAGCATATTGTTCTAATAAAAAAATTATATTTGAAGGAGCACAGGGTACTTTTTTAGATATAGATCATGGAATATTTCCATATGTAACTTCATCAAATAGTACAATAGGGGGTGTTTTTACAGGTACGGGAATAAATTTAAATTATAATTGTTATGTTTTAGGTATAGTAAAAGCATATTGTACAAGAGTAGGTTCAGGACCATTTCCTACAGAATTAAAAAATGATATTGATATACATTTATGTAAAAAAGGAAAAGAATTCGGTTCCACTACAGGAAGAAGAAGACGTACTGGATGGTTAGATTTAGTATTATTATCTCGATCAATAATATTAAATTCAATTCACTCATTATGTTTAACTAAACTAGATGTTTTAGACGGATTATTAGAATTAAAAATTTGTGTGGCTTATAAAGAAAAAGGTACATCAAAAATTTTTAAAACACCATTTGATGTATTAGATTGGAAAAATATTGAACCAATTTATGAAATATTACCTGGATGGAAAGAATCAACATTAGGAATCACATCAATTTCCAAATTACCATCTCAAGCTAAAGATTATATATTATGTATAGAAAAAAATATTAAAAAAGGAGTATTTATTGATATTATTTCTACTGGACCAGAAAGATTACAAACAATTATGAATGTAAATTTATAACTTTATACTATATTTTATGGATAAATTAGTTGACTAAATGAATAAATATTAATTAATACATATCCTGTAATATCCCTTTTATATACAGGAATAAAGGTATATAATGGTAAAAATTATATTTATAATAGGTTTTAATAATTATTTATGCTTATTTTACCTTTACCATTTTTTGATATTTTTATTTATCATTATATTAGTCAATTAAATTTACTTTAAAATATCAATAGATAAATATTTTAAAACTGTATATTTATTGAAAATATTTAGATAAATAGAATATTTAATTTCAATATTTTATTTTTAATATATTTGAAGTGAGATAAAATGTGTAATGCAACATATTTTAAGCATCATAAATAATTCTTAAACAGTAATTATTTTATTGCATTATAAAATAATTTATTTATCCTTATTATTTTTTGTATTCTATATTAATTACATCAAAAATAACTAAATATCCAAAAGGATTATTATTATATATGCGTCATTATGAAATTGTTCTTATTATCCATCCAGATCAAACTACAGATCAAATTTTAAAAATCATCAAAGATTACAAACAATTTATTATGCAAAATCATGGAATAATACATCGATTAGAAGACTGGGGAAGACGTCAATTAGCTTATCCAATAAAAAAATTACATAAAGCTTACTATATATTGATGAATATTCAAATTTTACCTATTCAGATTAATTCATTAAAAGAAAAATTTTTCTTTAATGAAATGATTCTTCGTAATATTATTATTTCAGTGAAAAATAAAATTGTTACTCCATCTCCTATGTTAAAATTACAAGATGATAAAATAGATAAAAAATAATTTTTTATATACATTGTTAATGAATTATAAATGATTAATTCATATATTGAGGGATCAATTGTATGGTTCGATATTTTCGAAGAAGAAAATTTTGTCGTTTTACTGCAGATCGTACTAAAGAAATTGATTATAAAGATATTATTATGTTAAGAAATTATATTACAGATAGTGGTAAAATTGTTCCTAGTCGAATTACAGGAACTCGTTCAAGATATCAAAGGCAATTATCTAGAGCAATTAAAAGAGCTAGATATCTAGCATTACTTCCTTATACAGATCAACATCATTAATATAATAAATTTAAAAAGGCTATAATGGAAATTATTTTATTAAAAAATATTAAAAATTTAGGTAAAATAGGAAATATTATTATAGTTAAATCGGGGTATGCTCGAAATTATTTAATTCCCTCAGGTTTAGCATTATCATCTACTTTTAAAAATATTAATATTATAACAAAAAAAACAAACATATTTAAAAAACAAACAAAACTTAAAATATCTCAATCAAAATTTAAAATTCGTCAGATACAATCTATTTTCCCAATTAAAATATATTCTCAATCAGGAGCAAGAGAAAGATTATTTGGTTCTATTGGACCTCAAGATATTGCAATTGCAATTATGAAATTAGGTATTCAAATAAATAAGAGTGAAATTTATTTAAAAAATAACTTTATTCGAAAATTAGGTGTATATAAAGTTGTTTTTAGACCATATAAAAAAATAGGAATTAATTTTTTAGTACATATTCTATCTAAAAATCATATTTAATATATAATTTTATAATATTTTAAGTATCCATGATATTTTTAATCATTTATTTTTATATATAAGTAAAATCTTTACTATAAAAAGATGTATTATACTCATATAATACATCTTTATTTTAATATAATTAGTAAAATATGATTATTAAAGTTTATTAATTCATACACCATATTGAAATACTATTTACAAAATTTCGTATGTTACTATATAATATTGAATATTATTTATTATGAAATATTATATTTAAAATGCATATTATTGATATCAAAATACTAGATTCACGCATAGGAACAACTTTTCCTGCTTTAAAATATGAAACATGTGGATCATCTGGATTAGACTTAAGAGCATGTATCAAAAGTAATAATATGGTTATTCATACTAATCAAATACTATTAATACCAACTGGTATTTCTATATTTATTAAAGATCCATTAATTACTGCAATTATTTTACCACGCTCTGGATTAGGTCATCATCATGGTATTATTTTAGGTAATACAATTGGTTTAATTGATTCAGATTATCAAGGAGAGTTAATGATTTCAATATGGAATAGAAGTAAAAAAAAATTTTATATTTATCCTGGAAATCGTGTAGCTCAAATGATATTTGTACCTATTATTAAACCAATTTTTAACATTGTTCCAGATTTTCAAAAAACACATCGGAATATTAGTGGTTTTGGATCATCTGGAATTCAATAATTTATTTCTTTAGATCCATATATCTTATAATATTCAAGAATATTTTTTAATTCTTTTTGATATTTATTATATTTAATAAGATATTGTATTAAATCACATATATTAATAATTGAAAATATTTTACACAATGAATATGCTGTTTCTATTTCTTGAATAGAACTCTGTTGTTCTGTTGTTCCATATTCTTGTCTATCAAAAATAAGAAATATACCAGAAATAACATTATTTTTTTTTATATTAAAAAGATTTATAAATTCTTGAATTGTTAATCCAGATGTAAGAACATCATCAATAATAATTATACTATTATTTTTTTTTATACTCTTTCCAACAATAATACCACCATCTCCATATGTTTTTATTTCTTTTCGGTTAAAAGAATATGCGAGATTAATATTATATTGTATTTTTAATGCTATAACTGTAGCAACTACTATTGGGATTCCTTTATAAGCTAAACCTAATAATATATCAGGATGAATGCGTGATTGAATAATTGCATGAGCATAACATTCTCCTAACTTTAATAAATCTGATCCAGTACAGAAATATTTTGAATTAAAAAAATATGGACTATTTCTTCCTGATCTTAACTTAAAATTTCCAAATTTCAATACTTTTCTTTTTAAAGAAAATTCAATAAATTTCTTTTTCCATTTTTTCATATATGTTCTTTATCTTACAAGAATATTTATTTTATTTTTTATGTAGAAAAAATTTTTATTAATTGATATAATTTTATTTTTTCAATACAAAAATTGATGTGGCCCTTGCTGGATTTGAACCAGCGACCAAGCGATTATGAGTCGCCTGCTCTAACCACTGAGCTAAAGGGCCTAATTCATTTTATTATAAATCAATTTTAAAATATAATCTATAATTATTTATATTAGTTTATATTTTATTACATAAATTTAAAAATATTATTATATATTCATTATCTTTATAATTAAATTTTATTTTTTTTGACAAAACTATTTATACATGATAAGATAAAACTATTAATCCTCTGTAGTTCAGTTGGTAGAACGGCGGACTGTTAATCCGTATGTCACTGGTTCGAATCCAGTCGGAGGAGTTTTAAATAGTTTAAATACAGTATTTTATTATTTAATATAATAATTTCATGATATACATGAATATTAAATATTTAATAATACATATAACAATTATGAACACTATTGATTGTAATAATCAACCTAGTTTTATTTTTTATGATTACGAAACATTTGGAACTCATCCTGCATTAGATAAACCAGCACAATTTGCATGTATTCGAACTGATTTAAATCTTAATATTATCGATAAATTAACTGTTTTTTATTGTTTTCCGCCTAATGATTATTTACCTAATCCAGAATCTGTTTTAATTACAGGAATTACACCACAATATACACATAAATATGGAATCAATGAATTCTATTTTTCTCAAAAAATTTATAATATTTTAAATATTCCAGATACCTGTATAATTGGATATAATAATATTCAATTTGACGATGAAATAACAAGAAATATATTTTACCGTAATTTTTTTGATCCTTATAGTTGGAGCTGGAAAAATAATAATTCGAGATGGGATTTAATTAATATCATGCGTGCATGTTATATATTACATCCAAAAGATATTATTTGGCCAAAAAATAAATTAGGTTTTGTAAGTTTTAAGTTAAATGATTTAACTAATTGTAATAATATTAGTCATTTAAATGTACATAATGCAGCTTCTGATATATTAGCAACAATGAATTTAGCAAAATTAGTAAAAAGAAAGCACCCTAAATTATTTAACTATTTCTTTAAATATAGATTAAAAAATAATCTAAAATCATTAATAAATACAGTACAATTAACTCCTTTAATTTATATTTCTGGAATATTAGGTAATATAAGAAATAATATGACTTGTATTGTTCCAATATTTTGGAATGTTAAAAATGTTAATATGTTAATATTTTTTGATTTATATATGGATATTAATTTATTAATTTCTTTTTTAAAAAAAGAATGTTATCACAATATTACTATGAAAAAATTATTTTCATTAGGTATTAATTTTTTATATATTAATCAATGTCCAATATTAGTGCCAATAGATTTATTAGATTACAAAAATCAATATAGATTAAATATTAATTTAAAATCTTATCTAAAAACAATATATATTTTACGTAAAAATATATTTTTATTTTATAAAATAAAAAATTTTTTTAAAAATTTTATTTATTTTAATATAAATAATGATGTTGATCTAAAAATGTATGATGCTTTTTTTAACGAATCAGATAAAAAAAAAATGAAAGTAATACATAATAATTCAATAAATAATGCAACAAATAATTTAAAAAATATGCATGTGAATTTTTATGATTCTAGGTTATATGAAATTTTTTTTCGATATCGATCTCGAAACTTTCCAGAATCTTTAAAAAAAAATGAAAAAAAAAAATGGTTATTATATAAATTAAATAAATTTAATAAAAAATTTTTAGAAAAATATTGTTTTAATTTAAATGTACTTATTAAAAAATATAATAAAAACTCTAAAAAAGTAAATTTATTAAATGATTTAATAAAATATGTCAAATATTTTATTCAATTTAAATAATTTTTATATATTTATTGAACAACTATTTATACAACATAATATTTTTAAATAAAAAATTTATCATTTCTTGTTCTATAATTTGATAATCTTGAATATTTATCATATTTAATTGTTGTTCATTAATAATTTTAGTTTGTTCATTAATCCATGTTTTCCAAGCTAATTTTGATATATTTTTATATATGTAGTTTCCTATTTTCCCTGGATAAAATTGAGTTTTATATCCTTCAGAAAATTTTTTTAAAAATTTACAAAAAACTATTTTCATATATTTATTGCCTTTTAAAATATAAATTTTTATAATGTGAGTAATATTGTTTTTATTGGTTTTGATATTCCGATACGTTGTGGATTATTGAGATTATACCAAATATAATTTTTATTTTTAGAAAATATTTTATTATTTTGTATGCTTATCTTAAAAATATGCATCTTTAATATTAAATGACTGAGTTTATGATAAATTAAGTTTATTTTTTGATTATTGATACTATCTATATTATTAATTAATAACCAATTATTCATATTTTCTTCATTTTTAAATTCTGGAAAACAAAATAAATTTTTCCATATTTTTTTATTTTTTCTGCATTCTAAAAAAATAAAATATTTATATTGAACTATAATATAAAAATATTGTTTTTCTTTTTTAATTTTTTTATTATTTATTATATTTTTTTGACTCATATTTTTTATATATTGACAATTTATATAAAGAGGACAAATTTTACATTTTGGTGTTTTATATCGGCAAATTAATGATCCAAGATCCATCATACCTTGATTAAATTTACTAGCATGATGTAAAGGTGTAATCATATTAATTAAATACCATAACTTATTTGTATCAATTTTATTTCTTGAATTTTTTAAAATATTATAAAATCTAATTAAAATTCTTTTAACATTTCCATCTAAAATGGGAAATGAAAAATCTTTTGATAATGATAAAATAGCACCTGCTGTTGTTCGACCAATACCTGGTAATTTTATTAATTCAATAATATTATCTGGAATTTTTCCATTATATTGTTTCACTATAATTTTAGACGTCTTATGTAAATTTATTGCTCTTTTATAATATCCTAATCCACTCCATAAATGTAATATCTCATCTAAACTGGTAGAAGCTAATATATGTATGTTATGTAATTTAGATATAAATCTTTTAAAATAAGGAATAACAGTTTTCACTTGAGTTTGTTGTAACATAATTTCTGAAACCCAAATATTATATGGAGTTTTTTTGATTTGCCATGGCAAATTATTCCTACCATGTTGATGATACCAATTAATAATTAATTGCGAAAATTTCCAATATTCCATAATATGATTATTTTGATAATTTTATATCAATTATATTATTATTTAATAATATTTTTATAATTATAATTACTATTAATTTATATAACAAATTTTTTAATATTAAATATGATAAAAAATAAACTAATTAATAATCTTGTATTACCAAAATATAACTTGTATGGAAAATTTATACGTAATACACGTAGTTTTATTTGTAGATCTAGTCGATATAGTCAAAAACACATTAATACAATAAAAAAATATTGGCCATCTTTTGGATTAAATTTTCAATGTCATGCTATTAATATACAAAAAATTTTTAATAATTTTAATCAATCTACTATATTAGATATAGGTTTTGGAAATGGAGAATCTTTAATTAATACATCATCTTATAATTTAGATAAAAATATTTTAGGTATTGAAGTTTATATACCAGGAGTAAGTAGCTGTATAAAAAAAATACATATGTCTCAAATAAATAATGTAAAAATTATTTTACATGATGCAGTAGAAGTATTAAAATATATGATTCATGATAATACATTAAATATTATTCAATGTTTTTTTCCAGACCCTTGGCCTAAACTACGTCATCATAAAAGAAGAATATTACAAAAATCATTTATCCAATTACTTGCAAAAAAACAAATGTATCATGGAATATTATATATAGTTACTGATTGTAGTACATATGCAAATGATATAACAAAAATTATAAACATTATTCCTGAATATACTAGTAAATTAGAAAATATAAATTATTTTTCAATATTCAATGAAAGAACAGTAACTAAATTTGAAAAAAAAGCAAATATATTAAATCGTAAAATATTTAATTTAATCTTTCAATGTATTAAATAATAAAACTTTATTTTATAAAATATTCTAATAAATTATTAAGAAAGTTTTTTCCTTTAGGTAAAGTATACCAGTATTTTTCTGTTTGCATTATATATTTTTTTTGTATTAATTGATTAATATTTTCTTGAATATAATCTTCATTTAATCCAGTATATAATTTAAAGTATTTACGTTTTATAGGTTTAAATAATCTAAATACATTCATAAAATATTCACATGGTTTATCTTGATTTAAAATTTTATATTTTTTTTGAATATATTTTTGACTATTTATATATTCAGAAATTTTATTCTTTTTTATAATTCTAATAATATCTCCATTTTTTTGAGTAATTTTCCCATGAGCTCCACAACCAATACCTATATAATCTCCAAATTTCCAATAATTTAAATTATGTTGACATTGGTATTTTTTTTTTGAATATGCAGATATTTCATATCTTATATATTTCGATGTTCTTAATAAATTATTACCTTGATTATACATATCCCATATTATATTATCATTAGGAAAATTATTTTTTTTAATATAGAATATGGTATTTTTTTCTATACTTAATTGATACCAAGATATATGTTTAGGATTCATTAAAATAGCTTGTTTTAGATCATATAAACATTCTTCTAATGTTTGTTCGGGTAAACCGTACATCAAATCTATATTAATATTTATTTTTTTATTTTTTATTTTTTGAAAAATCTTAATTACAGATTCTGATGTATGTTTTCGTCCAATTAATTTTAATAATCTGTTATTAAAACTCTGTATTCCTAATGATATCCTATTAATACCTAATTCAATATATGCTAATAACGTATCAATAGTAACTAAATCAGGATTCATTTCTATTGTAATTTCAGCAGTATTACTAATAAATATGTATTTATTTATATTATCTAATAAATATTGTATAGATGTATAATTCAATAAATTTGGTGTTCCTCCACCAATAAAAATATTTTTTATAGTTCTATTATTAATTAAATATAGATCATTTTTAAGATCGTAAATAAGTGCATTAATATATTGAAATTCTGGAATTATACCTTTAGTAGTATATGAGTTAAAATCACAATATGGACATTTTTTGACACACCAAGGTATATGAATATATAAACTAAGAGGAGGTAAAACAATCATTTTATTTTAAAATAAAATTTATCATTTTATGATCTATTTTTCTTTTTAACCAACTTTCTAGTATTAAAACTGCTGATAAAGAATCTATTTTATCTTTTTTCAAATTTTTATATCCTCCTTGTGCAAATAAATATGATTTTGCTTCTTTTGTGGTTAATCTTTCATCATGAAAATAAATTTGAATTGCAAATCGCTTATATAAAGATTGAGAAAACTTCTTTACTTTTCTAGTTATTTTTTGTTTTGTTCCATCCATATTTAAAGGATATCCTATAATTATTAATTTAGGTTTCCAATATAATATTAATGCACTAATTTGATTCCAATTTGGTTTTCCATTTTTTACTTTTATTGCATCTAACGATGTTGCGGTTAATGTAATTTTTTGACCAATTGCTACTCCAATATTTTTTGTTCCAAAATCAAATGATAATATAAACATAATTTTTACATGACCTGTTATGTAAGATAAATTATAGTAGATAGAAAATATATCAATATTTTTAAAATTTATTGTGTCATATATTTTTTTTAAATTATGATTGTTAATATATATTACAGTGTTTTTATAATATTGTAAATTATTATATGTATAATTTAAAAAAATATTTTATACTTTATTAAAATAAATTATTTATAATATTCTTAAAAATATTGTAAATCATAAAAATAAATTTTTATCAATAAATATTATTATTTTATATTTAATACATTTTATTTAATTTAATTATATTATATAGAATTTTATTCACTATGATAATCAGAATAATTATCAAATCGACATAAGTTTCCATTGAATGTTAGTTTTATTGTACCGCTCGGTCCATTTCTTTGT
Organism: Buchnera aphidicola (Phyllaphis fagi); assembly: GCF_964058955.1. Taxonomy (GTDB): domain Bacteria; phylum Pseudomonadota; class Gammaproteobacteria; order Enterobacterales; family Enterobacteriaceae; genus Buchnera_L; species Buchnera_L aphidicola_AI. The sequence goes on along the minus strand of NZ_OZ060370.1, from coordinate 393,242 downwards.
TTACCTATAATAATTTCAGTTATTCCTTTTAATTCAGTATTTTCATTATATACTTCATCTCTATAAATAAACATAATTAAATCAGCATCTTGTTCTAATGCACCAGATTCACGTAAATCGGAATTAATGGGTCTTTTATCAGACCGTTGTTCTAATGATCTATTTAATTGTGATAATGCAATAATAGGTACTTTTAATTCTTTTGCTAATGATTTTAAAGATCTTGAAATTTCTGCAATTTCTAATGTTCTCTGTCCTGACAATTGAGGTACCTGAATTAATTGTAAATAATCAATCATAATTAAACTTAACCCATTTTTTTTTTGATATAAACGTCTTGCTTTTGAACGAATTTCATTAATTGTTAATTGAGAAGAATCATCAATATATATATTTTTTTTTTTTAGCAATATATTAATAATACTTGAAATTCTTGACCAATCTTCATTATTTAAACAACCAGTACGTATATTAGTTTGATTAACACGAGATAATGATGATAACATACGCATAATAATTTGTTCTCCTGGCATTTCTAAACTAAAAATTAATACTGATTGTTTATATAACATAGCAGTATTTTCACAAATATTCATAGCTAAGGTAGTTTTTCCCATTGATGGTCTTGCTGCTATAATGATTAAGTTAGATTTTTGTAATCCTAAAGTTTTTTTATTAATATCATGATATCCTGTATCAATACCTGTAATACTATTATTTGGTGATTTAATAAGTTGTTCCATAGTATTAATAGTGATATCTAACATTTCTTTAATATTTTTTAAATTTAAATCTTTTTTAAATCTTTTTTTTGTAATATTAAATATTTTACATTCTATATAATCTAAAATTTCTTCACTTGTTTTTTGTGTTGTATTGTATCCTAAATCAGAAATTTTATTTCCAATTTTAATAATTTCTCTTAATCTTGCACATTCTTTTACTATATTTGCATAGGCAATAATATTTTTAGTACTGGGTGTATTTTTTGAAATATCTGATAAATAAGAAAAATTACCTACTTTTCTAAATTTTCCTCTTCGCTCTAGAGATTCAGAAACTGTTATTAAATCTATTGGATATCCAAGATCAATTAATTTTTTCATTTCATTAAAAATTAATTGATGAGATACGTTAAAAAAATCTTTTTCATGTATATAATTTGAAATAATATCCCATTGTTTATTATCCAGCATTAATCCACCTAAAACGGATTGCTCTGCTTCTAAAGAATAGGGTAGTTTTTTATTTTTTAATTTAGTATTTTGGTTTAAAAAATTATAATTTATCATCTATAATTTATTTCCACGTGTTATGGTAATATGTTTAGTAAATAATCTAATTAAAAATTATATTATTTTAAAAATCTTAGATAGGTTTATCTAATATATTGCATAAATTGATTACAAAATTAATTCTTATATTAATAGAATATGTAAAAATTAATTTTGTACTAATAATCTACTAATATAACATTTTTAGAAAATATATTCTAAATACTATATGAAAATATTACATAGAATTATAAAAGTAATAATAAATATTAAATACATTTATAAACATAATATCGTTAATATATCCATTTTAGATGTTAATCTTAGGAAATATAATATGGCTAGTCGAGGAGTAAATAAAGTTATTTTAATTGGAAATTTAGGTCAAAATCCTGAAGTACGTTATATGCCAAATGGAGGAGCTGTAACAAATATCACTTTAGCAACTTCTGAAACTTGGACAGATAAAAATACAGGTACAAAACAAGAAAAAACTGAATGGCATAAAATTGTATTATTTGGAAAATTAGCAGAAATAGCAGGTGAATATTTACGAAAAGGTTCACAAGTATATATCGAAGGTTCTTTAAGAACTAGGAAATGGAAAGATCAAAGTGGGTTAGATCGATATACTACAGAAGTATTAGTAAATATCAATGGAACGATGCAAATGTTAGGAAATCGTACTTCTAATATACCTTCTCCAAATTATATAAATTCTAATAATCAAATAAAAAAAAATCATAAATCTTCTAATTTAAAAAATAATTTAAATAATGGTTATAAAAATCAGTTTCAAGATAACGATATATCGCATACAGAATTTGATGAAGAACTTCCATTTTAAAATTATATTTTTTTTATATTATTATTTTAAATTGATAAATATGATGTAAGATTTTTATATAAATAAATTTATATATATTTAAAATATTTATTAAATATTAATAAATATATGATTAATATCATAAAATTTTTAAATATTAATGTTTATAATTTAAACATTTTTTAAAATAATGTAAGATAAAATAATAATCGTTTAAATTATACTAATTTTAATTTTATGATATTATATATGTTTTTATAATATAAAAATATTAAAATTAAAATAGACATTAAATATGATTAATATTTCTAAAAAAGCTCAAAATTACCTTAAAAATATTCTTCTGAAAAAAGATTATGTTAAGAAACTTAGAATATCCATAAAATATCCTGGTACAAAATATGCTGAATGTAAAATGTCATATAATACTCAACAGGATTTTCAAAATACGGACATTGAAATAAAATATTTTCATTTTAGTATTTATGTAAATAATACTATTTTACCACATCTAAAAGATTCAAAAATTGATTTATTATATGATGAATTACATCAACAACTTATGTTAATGGCACCTTATGCTAAAGAAAAAATAGATAACAACCAATATTATAATCATTCATTATTTAATAAATTAGATCATTTTATACAGTGTTATATTAATCCTATGTTATCTTCACATGGCGGACAGATTACTTTATTAGAAATTACAAACTTAGGTTACGTAATTATTAAATTTTTAGGTGGTTGTAATGGTTGTTCAATGGTTAATACAACGTTAAAAGAAAATATTGAAAAACAAATTTTAAATAATTTTCCTTTGCTCAAAGGAGTTAAAGATATTACAAAACATAATTATGGTAATCATTCTTTTATTTAATAATATTTTAGAATGTCATTTATTTTAATTATAAAAATATTTTTATAATTATTTAAGTAAATGCATTTTATGTATAGCATTCAAAATAAATGAAGGTTTTGAATATGAAAAGGGTATTTATTTTAGTATTAGATTCTTTTGGTATTGGATATAGTGAAGATGCTAATAAATTTCATGATGTTGGTGCAGATACATTTGGCCATATAGCAGAATATTGTTACTTTGGTAAAGCAAATTATAATAGATTTAGTTCTTTATATATTCCTAATTTAATGTCTTTAGGATTAGGTCAAGTATATAAAAATATAACAGGTTATTTACCTTATGGTATAGCTAAACCATTAAATGTTATTGGAAGTTATGGATATGCTAGTGAGATTTCTTCAGCTAAAGATACTTCTTCAGGACATTGGGAAATTGCAGGTGTTCCAGTATTATTTGAATGGGATTATTTTCATAATATTAAAAATAGTTTTCCTGATAATTTATTACAAAAAATAAGTTGTGCACATGGATTAACTGGTATTTTAGGTAATTGTCATGCTTCCGGAACAGATATACTAAATGATTTTGGATCTCTTCATATAACAACAAAAAAACCAATTATTTACACATCATCTGATTCAGTATTACAAGTAGCTTGTCATGAAAAATATTTTGGGTTAACTAATTTATATGAATTGTGTCAAAAAATTAGATATATTTTAGATAAATATAATTATAATATTACTCGAGTGATCGCTCGTCCATTTATAGGAGAAAAGAAATTTCATTTTATTAGAACAAATAATCGTCGTGATTTTTCTAAGTTACCTCCCGGGAAAACTGTGATTCAAAAATTAATTGAAGAAAAAGAAGGTGATGTAATTGGTATTGGTAAAACCTCAGATATTTTTGGTCATATAGGCATTACAAAAAAAATATATACTTCAGGATTACAAGATTCAATTAATTCTACTATAGATGAAATAAATCGCATATCTCAAAAAAATACCATAGTTTTTAGTAATTTTGTTGAATTTGATTCTTTATGGGGTCATAGACGTGATGTTTCAGGATATGCTTTGGGTTTAGAATATTTTGATTTACGTTTACTAGAGATTTTAAATGGTTTAAAAATAGAAGATATTTTAATTATTACTGCTGATCATGGTTGTGATCCTACATGGAAAGGTACTGATCATACTCGAGAATATGTTCCAATATTATTATATAATAAATTATTTCCTGTTCAATATTTTGGTCACAGAAAAACATTTTCTGATATTGCTCAGACTATTTCAAAGTACTTTTCTTTATCTAGTATGAATTATGGGAGTAGTATATTATAAAATTATGAAAATTCTTAGTTATATATTGTTATAGATAATATTTTATTTTTTATTATTATATACATTTACATATAAGGTAATATTTAATGGTTACACCTCATATTAATGCTCAAAAAGGTGATTTTTCAGAACGTGTTATTATGTCTGGAGATCCTATAAGAGTAAAATATATTGCAGATAATTTTTTAGAAAATGCATATGAAGTGACAAATGTTCGGTCTATGTTGGGATTTACAGGGCATTATAAAAATGTTATGGTATCTGTTATGAGTCATGGAATAGGCATACCATCTGCTCTAATTTATATTAAAGAACTCATTCAATATTATAATATTAAAAAGATTATTCGAGTTGGGACATGTGGGGCTGTTCGAAATGATATTAAATTGAAAGATATTGTTATTGCTATGGGTGCTTGCACTGATTCTAAAGTGAATCGACTAAAATTTAACAATTATGATTTTTCTGCTATTGCAGATTTTGAAATGCTTTGTAATGCAGTAAAATATTCAAAGAAAATAAATATTAATGTTCGTGTAGGTAATTTCTTTACAACAGATCTATTTTATGCGTATGATTATAAAATTTATGATTTATTAAGTAAGTATAATATTATTGGGATAGATATGGAAACTTCAGGAATATATAGTATATCTTCTGAATTAAATATTCAAACTGTTTCTATATGTTCCGTGTCAGATCATATTATACATGGTCAAATGTTGTCTGTTAATGATCGAGAAAATAGTTTTAATGATATGATTGAAATTGCTTTAGAAACAATTATTATATGATACTATTTTATATATTATAGTGTATGTATGAATTTACAAGAAAATTGAATTTGTATTTTTGGTGAGAAAGGGATTCGAACCCTTGATACGAAATATTCGCATACATGCTTTCCAGGCATGCTCCTTAATCCTCTCGGACACCTCACCATCATAATAACCTATTATACTGTATCTTATCACATATATTATAATATTGGAATAATATTTTATTAATTATTTATTATAATACGTATTTTACAACAAAAAATTTAAAATATATTAATGAATTTATTATTTTATATTTTATACATTATATGTGATATACGTAAAATTATACAATACTAAATCATCAATATTTTATATATTTTAATATTATTATTATCAGAATTATAGTATGATAAAATTATTATATATTATTCAGCCAATATAATTAATATAGTATTGGATATTCTAACTAAATTTTTGATTTATTATACATATGGTAGAGAAAAGAAATATTTTTTTAATCGGACCTATGGGTGCTGGAAAGAGTACTATTGGTCGTTTATTATCTAAAGAATTAAATATGGAGTTCTATGATTCTGATCAAGAAATTGAAAGACGGACTGGAGCTGATATTAATTGGGTTTTTGATGTTGAGGGTGAGTTGGGTTTTAGAATTCGTGAAGAAATCATTCTTGATGAATTAACGCAAGTTAGTAAAATTATATTAGCTACTGGAGGTGGATCGATTATATCAAAAAATATAAGAAATTTTTTATCTTCTAGAGGTACAGTAATATATTTAAAAGCGAATGTTGAAAAACAATTAATGAGAACTAAAAGAGAAAAAAATAGACCACTTTTAAAATCTGTTAATAATGTTGATATGGTGTTAAAAAGATTAGCGTTTCAAAGAAGTTTATTATATACATCAATATCTGATATAACATTTGATACCGATAATAAAAGTATTAAAAACATAGTATATAATATTATCAATATTTTAAAAAATATTTAATTATTATACATTATTTATCATTTTATCTTGATAATTAGAGTTTAATTTATGGAGAAAATAGTAGTTGATTTAAATAATTATTCTTATCCTATCTACATTGGTTTTAATATATTAAGTGAAAAAAATATTTTTTATCCCTTAAAAAAGAATGATCGAGTGATGTTAGTTACTAATACTACTTTATCTTCTATATGGAAAAATATAGTTTTAAATTATTTATCGAAATATGGCATGATTGTTGATGAGTTTATTTTTTTAGATGGAGAAAAATATAAAAATTTAAATTCTGTAGAATTATTGGTGTCTGATTTATTAAAGAAATTACATGATCGTCATACTACTTTAATTGCACTAGGTGGTGGAGTTATAGGTGATTTAACTGGTTTTGTGGCTTCTATTTATCAACGTGGAATACGTTTTATTCAAATACCAACTACTTTATTATCTCAAGTTGATGCAGCTATAGGAGGAAAAACAGGTGTTAATCATATTTCTGGAAAAAATATGATTGGTTCGTTTTGGCAGCCTATTTCTGTTATCATTAATTTAAATTTTTTAAATACTTTATCTCATAATCAAATAGTTTCTGGTTTATCAGAAGTAATTAAATATGCTATTTCTTTTGATTATGATTTTTTTGTATGGTTAGAAAAAAATTTAGATAGTATTTTATCTTTGAATGAAAACAGTTTATCATATTGTGTAAAACGATGTTGTGAATTAAAAACTAATATTGTTACTATTGATGAAAAAGAAAATTATTATCGTATGTTATTAAATTTAGGACATACATATGGGCATGCTATTGAATCATATTTTAAATATTCTTGGTTACATGGAGAGGCTATATCAATAGGAATGGTCATTGCACTTCGAACTTCTGAAATTCTTGGTATATTAGATAAGTTTGATATTGAACGTATTATTATTTTATTACAGAGAGTAGGATTACCTACTACTATTCCTAGTAATATGTCTATTAATTCTTTTTTAAAGTATATGATTCGGGATAAAAAAAATAATTTAGGTAAAATTAAATTGATTTTGCCTACTGCGATTGGGCAAGTAAAAATTTTTGAAGATGTCGATCAAAATACTATGATATCTGCTATTCAGTCTTGTTATAAAACATAAAGTATTATAATTTTATTTTACATTTAATTAACTAAAGAGATTTACATGAAAAAATTTTTTATTGCTCCTTCAATTTTATCTGCAAATTTTGCAAAATTAGGAGAAGATATTAAGAGTGTTTTAATTGCAGGTGGTGATTTGATTCATTTTGATGTCATGGATAATCATTATGTTCCAAATTTAACGTTAGGTCCTATGGTTTTAAAATCTTTAAGAGATGATAATATTATAGCACCAATTGATGTGCATTTAATGGCAAGACCAGTTGATGATTTGATTTTAAAATTTGCAGAATCTGGAGCGAGTTTTATTACTTTTCATCCTGAAACTAGTGATCATATTGATAAAACATTGAATTTAATTAGGAAGTGTGGTTGTAAAGTTGGAATTGGATTAAATCCTTCTACTCCGTTAAATATTTTAGATTATATTATGGATAAATTAGATCTTATTTTATTAATGGGAGTTAATCCTGGTTTTTCAGGACAAAAATTTATTCCATCAATGCTTAATAAATTACATCATATTCGAGAGAAAATTGATTCATTATTTCCAAATATTCTTTTATCAGTAGATGGAGGTGTGAATGGCAATAATATTTCTGATTTAGTTATTGCGGGGGTGGATATATTTGTTATTGGTTCTTTTATTTTTAGTTCTAGAAATTATTTAAAGGTTATTACAAATATAAGACAGAACATAAATAAAACATATAATAATATAATTAATTTATAGAATGATATTTTACATAATAAGGTTAAAATATGGTTTTACTGCAACCGACTATTTTTAGTGCTATACAACCATCGGGAGAATTAACTTTAGGTAATTATATTGGATCATTATCTCATTGGTCGTTTATTCAAAATAATAATAATTGTATTTATGGAATAGCTAATTTACATTCAATAACTACTATTTCTCAGAAATCGAATTTATTAAAAAAAATTACATTAGATACATTATCTTTTTATTTAGCTTCGGGTATTAATCCTAATAAAAGTATTATTTTTGCACAATCTGATGTACATGAACATTGTCAATTAAATTGGATATTAAATTGTTATACATATTTTGGTGAACTTTCAAGAATGACACAGTTTAAAAGTAAATCAAAACAGTATTCTAAAAATATTAATGTTGGATTACTCAATTATCCTGTATTAATGTCGTCAGATATTTTATTATATCAAAGTAATAGGGTATTAATTGGTAAAGATCAGAAACAACATTTAGAGTTAGCTAGAAATCTAGCTATTCGATTTAATTATTTATATGGCAATATATTTAAAATTCCTAATGTTTATATACCTAATTTTTGTAGTTCTAAAATTATGGCGTTACTAAATCCTCAAAAAAAAATGTCTAAATCAGATAGTAATCGAAATAATGTGATTTTTTTATTGGAAAGTAAAAAATCTATTTTTTCTAAAATTAGTAAATCAATTACTGACTCTGAAAATAAAATATATTATGATATAGTAAAAAAACCTGGAATTTCAAATTTATTGAATATTTTTTCTAGTTTAACTGGTATAAAAATATCGATATTAGAAAATGATTTTTCTAATATGTTATATCAAGAATTTAAGATGTTAGTTGCTGATAAGATTGCAGAAGTTTTATATAAATTGAAAAATAAATTTTTTTATTTTAGAAATAATGAATCTTATTTACAAAATATTTTAGAAAATGGTGCGAATCAAGCTCGCATAAAAGCTAAAATAACTTTAGATAAAGTGTATAATATATTAGGTTTATAAATATTTTAATATATTAAATATTTTCTTTATGTTTACTAACAAAACCTAATATCCAAGACATAATAAATATTATTCCATATAATATGTTAGAAATAATTAATGCTCCACGTATTCCTGTTTCATGAACTATTGGACCAGTTATCACAAATGTTAATAATGTTCCAATTGTTCCTGACATTAATATTAGATTTATTAATTTTTGTGATGTTTTTTTAGTTTGTAAAGATGCTAATGTGATTAAAATAGTATAAATAGCACTTGAAAAAAAACCTAAAATTATTATAATGATGTTTAATATTGTTATATTGTTATTATAAATAAATAAATACATAAATACAGTAGAAATACCAGTAAGATATAATAAAGATTTTTGTAAATCAAAAAATTTTAACATATAACTAAAGAACCACATACCTAACATATAAGACATCCAAAAATAACTAACTAATTTCCCTGCTAACTGTATATTAACGCCAATAATTTGTGTTGTATATTCTGGAATCCAAGAAATAAATCCGAGTTGTCCTAGAATATAAAATGTAGCTGAACAACATAATATTGGTATACTAATTCCCCATTTTGTATTTTTGTAATTTATTTTATCTAATGTATATTGGTGTTTTGGAAATTGGATATTAATAGTAATAATAAATATTAAAAAATATATGATTCCAATCATTACATAAATGAAATACCATGGAATATGCTTATTAAGTAAATAAGATGCAATAACTGGAAAGATCATACCTGACATGCTAAAAAATGAATCTGTTAATAATAATTTAGATGCTCTTTCTTCACCTTGATAAATACTTGTAATTAAAAAGGTACCTATTGACATTGTCATGCCACCTACAATACCTAAAATAGAAATATTTAAGCAAAACATAGTAAGATTATTAGAATATATTAATCCTAATATAGATAATATAATTAAAATAAAACCAATAATAATTTGTTTTTTTAGGGTAATAAAATTAGTTATCCAGGAACTTAAAAATATAGAAAACAACATTCCAGCATTTAAAAATGTGAATGTATTACTAATATTATTAATAGAAGTATTGAAATATTCTGCAATATTTCTCATTACTATTCCTGTAATAATTATCATAGATCCTGTTAAATAATAAGATAGAAAACTAATTACAGTTAATCCAATTTTATTTTTATTTTCCATTATTTTCCTTAATTTTGATTTTATTATTAGTTTTACAGGTTATAAAAATCATTTATTTTCATATATTTTGAAAATCATTTTGAGTATATGAGTGTCTTTACTTTTTAAATTAAATATTTTTACTTTTTTATTTCTATATGTTAAAATAGGAAAAAATTTCACAGAAGTGATATGATTGATATACACTATATTGGTTATGGGTTCAATATATGGTACAGAAAATTCAACTAGTGCATTGTTATTTTCTAATTCTTTAATGAAAGGTTGTAAACATAGTATAAAAAATATATTTTTTTATTGTGATGGAGTGTTAAATGGGAATAAAATGTCGTTTACATCCATAGATGAAAATAATTTAGTGAATTCTTGGTATCAGTTAAGTAAAAAATTTTTTATTAATTTAAATATTTGTTCTAGTGCAGCTTGTAGACGTGGTGTTATTGATGATACTATGGCGTTAGACTTAGGTTTTTTACATGGTAACTTACATTTTTCTTTTCGATTAACAGGATTAGGAACATTTGTACAATCTGTATTAAATTCTGATAGAGTATTACAATTTTAATCATGATAAAGAATATAGCTGTTGTATTTTCACATGCTCCGTATGGTAATAGTTTAGGTAGAGAAGGATTGGATTTTATTTTATCTGCTTCTTGTTTTACTAAAAATATAAGTATTTTTTTTATTGGAGATGGTGTTTTTCAAATATTGAAACACCAAAATTCAAAAGTAATATTATTAAAAAATCATTCTTTTTCATTTAATATTTTACCATTATGTGATATTAATAATTTTTATGTATGTTATAATTCTTTAATTAAGAGAGGGTTAAAAAAAAATATGAATTTTATGTTAGGAGTAAATATTTTACCTTTAGAAAAAATTCGAAATACAATGAATAATTTTAATTGTATTTTAAATTTTTAGTAATTTAAAGGTTGTATTATGCTACATGTATTAGTAAGTTCGCCTTTTAAAATAGATTGTAATTTAACATTAAGTATGTTAAATCCTTTAGATAGTTTTATAGGTATACAAGATGGTGTATTTATTGGTTTAGTAAATAATGTTTTTATAAAGGATTTTTTAAAATTTTCATTCAAATTATATTTATTAAAGGAAGATGTAATAGCTAGAGGTATTACTTCTTATATTTCTGATCAATTTCATTTAATAAATTATGCTCAATTTATTGTCTTGACAGAAAAATATCAAAAAGTTTTAAATTGGTAAATTTTTATTATGTTTACAAATTATTTAAATGTTATTGTATATTTAATTATAAATAATTTTTATATTTGTTATTCATATCATTTGATAAATTATTAAGGAAGATATATGGTTACAATTAACCAATTAGTTCGTGTGCCTAGAATACGAAGAATTGTAAAAAATAATGTTCCTGCTTTAAGTCAATGTCCTCAAAAACGAGGTGTTTGTATTAGAGTATATACTACTACACCAAAAAAACCAAATTCTGCTTTACGTAAAGTTTGTCGAGTTAAATTAACAAATGGATTTGAAGTGACTGCTTATATTGGAGGGGAAGGACATAATTTACAAGAACATTCGGTTATTTTGATACGAGGAGGTCGTGTAAAAGATTTACCTGGAGTAAGATATCATGTCATCAGAGGTGCTTTAGATTGCGCTGGTGTTAAAGATCGAAAACAAGGTCGATCAAAATATGGTGTAAAAAAAAATAAAAAATAATTTATATATTATAATAATTTTATTATGTAGTTAAATTGTAAACGGAGAGTATATGGCGCGTCGGCGTGTTATTGGACATAGAAAAATTGCACCAGATCCAAAATTTTCTTCTGAGGTATTAGCAAAATTTATTAATATATTAATGGTAGATGGTAAAAAATCGATTGCTGAAGTAATTGTATATTCAGCTTTAGATAAGTTGTCTCAAAAAACTAAAAAAAGTGAATTAAATATTTTTGATTTAGTTTTAGAAAATATTCGCCCTCTTGTAGAAGTAAAATCTCGTCGAGTAGGAGGTTCAACATATCAAGTACCGGTTGAAGTAAGACCTATTAGAAGAAATGCATTAGCAATGCGATGGATTATTGAAGCAGCTCGGAAAAGAACAGATAAGTCTATGTCTCTTCGTTTATTTCATGAATTATTAGATGTTTTAGAAAATAAAGGTGCTGCTATTAAAAAACGAGAAGAAGTACATCGTATGGCTGAAGCAAATAAAGCTTTTGCTCATTATCGTTGGTAATATGTATTTACTATATTTGTTAAATAGTTATAATAACTTAATAACATATTCTTCATTTCACATTACATTTGATTCAAAGAGGATCAAACATGGTTCGAAAGACGCCCATTATAAATTATAGAAATATTGGAATTAGTGCTCACATAGATGCAGGAAAGACAACGACAACTGAACGTGTTTTATTTTATACAGGTATTAATCATAAAATAGGTGAAGTTCATGATGGAGCCGCTACAATGGATTGGATGGCGCAAGAACAAGAACGTGGCATTACAATTACTTCAGCTGCTACTACTACGTTTTGGTCTGGGATGTATAATCAATTTCCTTCGCATCATATTAATATTATTGATACTCCAGGACATGTAGATTTTACTATTGAAGTAGAACGATCTATGCGTATTTTAGATGGCGTAGTGATGGTTTATTGTGCAGTAGGAGGAGTACAACCTCAATCGGAAACTGTATGGAGACAAGCTAATAAATATAAAGTACCTAGAATAGCATTTATTAATAAAATGGATCGTATAGGTGCAAATTTTTTTAGAGTAATTGAACAAATGAAAGATCGATTAAAATCTAATCCAATACCAATTCAATTACCTATAGGTGCAGAAGATAAATTTATTGGTATAATAGATTTAGTAAAAATGAAAGCAATTTATTGGAATGAATTAGATCAAGGTATTACATTTAATGTTAAAGATATTCCTGAAAATATGTTATCTGAATCAAAAATATGGAATCAAATATTGATTGAGGCATCAGTAGAATCAAATGAATCTATGATGGATAAATATTTAAATAATGTATTTTTATCAGAAAAAGAAATAAAAATTGGGTTACGAAATAGAGCTTTAAGTAATGAAATTACATTGATTACTTGTGGATCAGCATTTAAAAATAAAGGTGTTCAAGCATTATTAGATGCGATTATTGATTATTTACCTTCTCCAGTTGATGTAGATTCTGTAACAGGAGTTATGAATGATGATCCATTAATAGAAAATAAACGTATTTCAGATGATAAAGAATATTTTTCTGCTTTAGCATTTAAAATAGCTACTGACCCTTTTGTCGGTAATTTAACTTTTTTTAGAGTATATTCAGGTATTGTAAAATCTGGAGATACTGTTTTGAATTCAGGGAAATTACAAAAAGAACGGTTTGGTCGCATTGTTCAAATGCATGCTAATAAAAGAGAAGAAATTAAAGAAGTTCGAGCTGGTGATATTGCTGCAGCTATTGGTCTAAAAAATGTAACTACTGGTGATACTTTATGTGATATAAATAATCCAATTGTTTTAGAAAAAATGGAATTTCCTGAACCAGTAATTTCTATTGCAATAGAACCTAAAACAAAAACTGATCAGGAAAAAATGGGGTTATCATTAAATCGATTAGCTAAAGAAGATCCTTCTTTTCGAGTACATACTGATCATGAATCTAATCAAACTATTATTTCTGGTATGGGCGAACTACATTTAGAAATAATTATTGATCGTATGAAGAGAGAATTTAATGTTGATGCTAATGTTGGTCAACCTCAAGTTGCATATCGTGAAACAATTAAAAATAAAGTTTATGATATTGAAGGTAAATATATTAAGCAATCTGGAGGAAGAGGTCAATATGGACATGTTGTAATTGATATATTTCCATTAGAATCAGGTGATGTAGGATATAAATTTATTAATGATATTAAAGGTGGTGTCATTCCTAGTGAATATATTTCAGCAATTGATAAAGGTATTCAGGAGCAATTAAAATCTGGTCCTCTTGCAGGATATCCAGTAGTGGATATAGGAATTAGATTACATTTTGGTTCTTATCATGATGTTGATTCATCTGAACTTGCATTTAAATTTGCAGCTTCTATAGCATTTAAAGATGCTTTTAAAAAAGCAACTCCAGTACTACTAGAACCCATTATGAAGGTAGAAGTAGAAACTCCAGAGGATTATATGGGGGATGTTATAGGAGATTTAAATCGTAGAAGAGGCGTAATTGAGGGTATGCAAGATTTGAAAATAGGTAAAATCATTTCTGCTAAAGTTCCTTTATCAGAAATGTTTGGATATGCAACAGATTTACGTTCTCAAACACAAGGAAGAGCTTCATATTCTATGGAATTTTTAAGTTATTTAGAAACTCCTAAAAATATTTCAATGAATATTATTGACAAACGAGAATAATATTTTAAATTATATTGTAATATATTTATTATTAGTTATACCAAGTTATACAAAAGGAAAAAATTGTGTCTAAAGAAAAATTTCAACGTTTAAAACCACATATTAATGTAGGTACTATAGGACATGTCGATCATGGTAAAACTACTTTAACTGCTGCTATTACAACTGTTTTATCAAAACGTTATGGTGGTTCTGCTCGCGCTTTTGATCAGATTGATAATGCTCCTGAAGAAAAAGCAAGAGGTATTACAATTAATACATCTCATGTTGAATATGATACTCAAGTTCGTCATTATGCGCATGTTGATTGTCCTGGTCATGCTGATTATGTTAAAAATATGATTACTGGAGCAGCTCAGATGGATGGAGCGATTTTAGTTGTAGCAGCGACTGATGGTCCTATGCCTCAAACTCGAGAACATATTTTATTAGGTCGTCAAGTAGGTGTTCCACATATGGTAGTATTTTTAAATAAGTGTGATATGGTTGATGATGAAGAGTTACTGGAATTAGTAGAAATGGAAGTTCGTGATTTATTAACACAATATAATTTTCCAGGTGATGAAATTCCAATTATTAGAGGATCAGCTTTAAAAGCATTAGAAGGTGATCCTAAATGGGAATCAAAAATTATTGAATTATCTAATGCTTTAGATACTTATATTCCTTTACCTAAACGTGATATTGATAAACCATTTTTATTACCTATTGAAGATGTATTTTCTATTTCTGGACGAGGTACAGTAGTTACTGGAAGAGTTGAGAAAGGTATTATAAAAGTTGGAGAAGAAGTAGAAATTGTTGGTATTAAACCTACTACTAAAACAATTTGTACAGGCGTAGAGATGTTTAGAAAATTATTGGATGAAGGACGTGCTGGAGAAAATGTTGGAGTTTTATTAAGGGGAACTAAGCGTGATGAAATAGAACGGGGTCAGGTTTTATCTAAACCTGGAAGTATTCATCCTCATACTAAATTTGAGTCAGAAGTATATATTTTATCTAAAGAAGAAGGTGGTAGACATACTCCGTTTTTTAAAGGGTATCGTCCTCAATTTTATTTTAGAACTACAGATGTTACTGGTTTTATTGAGTTGCCAGAAGGTGTAGAAATGGTTATGCCTGGAGATAATATTAAAATGATCGTAACTTTAATTAATCCTATAGCTATGTCAGATGGATTAAGATTTGCAATTCGAGAAGGTGGAAGAACTGTCGGCGCAGGAGTTGTAGTAAAAGTGATTAATTAGTAATGTTGTGTATTGATTTGATATGGTTTTATATAAATAATTGTTTTAAAATATGTTCAAGAGAAGAGAATAAAAATACTCTTTTCTTGATTATGTATTACTAATAAATATAATTTATAATATAATAATTAATAAGTATGTAATTGAAATATTATATTTTTATGATTATTTTAATAATTATATTATTATTAAAATAAATTGTATATATACGTATGTAATTTTTTGTATTATATTGTTATAACATCTATCTATAAAATATTTGTATAAATTAGATAGTCTTTTAATGTTTTTATATAACTGGAGTTATGATTCTATGCAGAATCAAAGAATTCGTATTCGTTTAAAAGCTTTTGATCATCGATTAATTGATCAATCGACATTTGAAATTGTAGAAACAGCTAAAAGAACTGGAGCACAGGTTAGAGGACCTATTCCTTTACCTACTCGGAAAGAACGGTTTACTGTTTTAATTTCGCCTCATGTAAATAAAGATGCACGTGATCAGTATGAAATTTGCACACATAAGAGGTTAATTGATATTGTACAACCTACTGAAAAGACTATTGATGCGTTAATGAAATTAGATTTAGCTTCAGGAGTAGATGTACAAATTAGTTTAAGTTAATTTTATAATTATAATTGGTGAAATAATGATTGGTTTAGTTGGTAAAAAAATTGGAATGACACGTATTTTTACTAAAGAGGGTGCCTCCATTCCGATAACTGTCATTGAAGTTACAGAAAATCGTATAACTCAAATTAAAAATTTTATTAATGATCACTATTGTTCTATTCAAGTAACCACTGGGATTAAAAAAAAAAATCGGTTATTGAAATCAGAAATTGGTCATTTTGCTAAATCAGGATCACTAGCAGGTCGTGGATTATGGGAATTTAAAATTTTAGATGTTCAAAAATTTAAATTAGGTCAAAAGCTTAGTATTGGATTATTTGATGCTTTTAAAAAAGTTGATGTTACTGGAGTATCTAAGGGTAAAGGATTTTCAGGTACTATAAAACGTTGGAATTTTAGTATGCAGGATGCTACTCATGGAAATTCATTATCACATAGAGCGCCTGGTTCAATTGGTCAAAATCAAACTCCAGGAAGAGTATTTAAAGGTAAAAAAATGTCTGGTCATTTAGGAAATCATCGTGTTACAATACAGAATTTAAATATTATTAAAATTAATACTGAAAAGAACTTATTATTTGTTAAAGGTTCTGTTCCTGGAGCAACTGGTGGTGATTTAATTATTAAACCAGCTGTAAAGGTATAAGGAAACAATAAAATGGAATTAATACTTAAAGATTCAGGAGTCTCTATTTCTGTTTCAGATATTATTTTTAATCAAGAATTTAATAAATCATTGGTTCATCAAGTAACTGTTGCATATTCATCTGGTTCTCGTCAAGGTAGTCGAGCTCAAAAAAATAGATCTGAAGTATCTGGTTCAGGTAAAAAACCATGGCGTCAGAAAGGAACGGGTCGTGCTCGTGTAGGTTCTATTAGGAGTCCTTTATGGAGATCAGGAGGGGTAACTTTTGCAGCAAAATCAAAGATTTATAGTAAAAAAGTTAATAGAAAAATGTATCGTGGAGCATTGAAAAGTATTTTTTCAGAGTTGATACGTAAAAATAGATTAATTATTTTTGAAGATTTTTCTATATTATATCCCAAAACAAAACTTTTATTACAAAAATTAAAAAGTATTTCTTTAGAAGAAGTTTTAATTATTCAGAATAATATAGATAATAATTTACTTTTAGCATCTAGAAATTTACATAAAGTATGTATTCAAGATATTAAATCTATTAATCCTATACAATTAATTGCTTTTAAAAATATTATTATGACTAGTTCAGCAATTAAAACAATTGAGGAAATTTTACTTGCATGATATCACAAGAAAAATTATTTAAAATTTTATATACTCCACATATATCTGAAAAATCTTCTATTTTTTTAAATAAAAATAATACAGTAACATTTAAAGTTTCCGTAAAATCAACTAAATTAGAAATTAAATTAGCTATGCAAGAATTATTTTCAGTGGATATTAAAGGCATTAATACAGTTTTAGTTAAAGGTAAAATAAAAAAGAAAGGAAAATATAATATTTATAAGAAGCATTGGAAAAAAGCTTATATTACTTTACAAAAAGGACAAAAATTAGATTGTATAAATGATGTCTAATTAAATAAAGTGATTGGAGAAAATTAGTATGGTAATTGTAAAATGTAAACCAACATCCCCAGGTCGTCGACATGTTATTAAAGTAGTTAATCCTCATTTATATCGAGGCAGACCATATTCTTTATTATCTACTGGTAGTCATAAAAGTGGTGGTAGAAATAATCAAGGTCGCATTACAACTCGACATATTGGAGGTAATCACAAAAGAATTTATCGTATTATTGATTTTAAGCGATCTAAAGATGATATTACTGCTCGTGTTGAACGATTAGAATATGATCCTAATCGATCTGCTAATATAGCATTAGTTTTATATCAGGATGGTACTAGAAAGTATATTTTAGCTCCTAAAAAATTAAAAGTGGGAGATGAAGTGGTTTCAGGTTCTAAAGTTATGATTAAAATTGGTAATAGTTTACCAATGAAAAATATTCCAGTCGGTACTTTAATACATAATATTGAGATGAAGCCTAATAAAGGTGGTCAGATTGCTCGAACAGCTGGAAACTATGCTCAAATTATTGCTAGAGAAGGTGTATATGTAACATTAAGATTACGTTCCGGTGAGATACGTAAAGTTGAATCTAAATGTCGAGCAACGATTGGTGAAATTGGTAATTCTGAACATATGTTGAGAGTTTTAGGGAAAGCAGGTGCTTCTCGTTGGAGGGGTATTCGCCCTACAGTTCGTGGTACTGCAATGAACCCTGTTGATCATCCTCATGGTGGGGGAGAGGGTAGAAATTTTGGGAAACATCCAGTCACTCCATGGGGTCAACAAACTAAAGGTAAAAAAACTCGTAAGAATAAACGTACTAATAAATTTATTTTACGTAATTGTAATAGTAATAAATAATTGTTAAGGATATTTTAAATATGCCTCGTTCCCTTAAAAAAGGACCCTTTATTGATCTTAGTTTATTATCTAAAATAAAAAAAATAAATCAATCTGGTAAAAAAAAAATCTTTAAAACATGGTCTAGACGATCAACAATTTTCCCAGATATGGTGGGTTTAACAATTTCTATTCATAATGGTCGTCAACATATACCGGTATTTATTACGGAAGATATGGTTGGTCATAAATTAGGTGAATTTTCTTTGACTCGTACTTATAGAGGTCATACGGCAGATAAAAAAATTAAAAAACGTTAGGTAAGAAAATAAATGGAAATTTTAGCTAAATATAAAAAAGCGAAATCGTCAGCACAAAAAGTACGACTAATTGTTGATTTCATTCGAGGTAAAAAAGTAGTTCATGTAATAGATTTTTTAAATTATCATAAAAAAAAATCAGCTTTTTTAGTCAAAAAAGTACTTGATTCTGCTATTGCGAATGCTAATCATAATTATGGTTTAAATAAAAATGATTTATTTATAAAAAATATTTTTGTAGATGAAGGTCCTGTAATGAAACGAATGATACCTAGAGCTAAAGGTCGATCAGATCGTATTTTAAAACGTACTAGTCATATTACTGTTATTGTATCTTCTATAGATAAATAAGATAATATTTTAAAGGAATAAATATGGGTCAAAAAGTGCATCCTCATGGTATGAGATTAGGTATTATAAAATATTGGAATTCTACTTGGTTTGCAAATAGTAAAAAATTTTCTGAATATTTATATAGTGATTTTAAAATTCGTCAATTTTTAAACAAAAAGTTGAATAAAGCATCTATTTCTCGAATTATAATTGATCGTATATCAAAAAATATTCGTATCACTATTTATACCGCTCGTCCTGGAATTGTTATTGGAAAGGGAGGTGAAGATGTTGAGAAATTAAGATCAGAAATTGCTATTATTGCAGGTGTTCCAGCGCAAATTAATATTTCGGAAATTAAAAAACCAGAATTAGATGCTAAATTAATTGCTGATAATATTGCCTCACAATTAGAAAGAAGAATTATGTTTCGTAGAGCAATGAAAAGAGCAGTTCAAAATGCTATGAAGAAAGGAGCTAAAGGTATTAAAGTAGAAGTTAGTGGTCGTTTAGGTGGTACTGAAATAGCAAGGACAGAATGGTATCGTGAAGGTCGAGTTCCTTTACATACTTTACGTGCAGATATTGAATATAGCTTATCTGAAGCACATACTACATATGGTATTATTGGTGTTAAGGTATGGGTTTTTAAAGGTGAAATTTTGGATGGAATGAAAATTCTTGAAAATTCTCAACAAAATATTATTAATAAAAAGAAAACATATCGTAAATATCGAAAATAAAGGAGATAATGTAGATAATGTTACAACCTAAACGTACTAAATTCCGAAAAATGCATAAAGGGAAAAACCGGGGTTTAGCATTAAATTCTAATATTCATTTTGGTCAGTTTGGATTGAAAGCAATTACTCGAGGACGTTTAACTGGTCGTCAAATTGAATCTGCAAGACGATCTATTACGCGTTCTATGAAACGACAAGGAAAAATTTGGATACGTATTTTCCCAGATAAACCTATTACTCAAAAACCATTAGAAGTAAGAATGGGAAAAGGAAAAGGTAATGTTGAATATTGGGTAGCTTTGGTGCAGCCTGGTAAGATATTATATGAAATAAATGGTATTTCTGAAGAAGAATCTCGTTCAGCATTTAAATTGGCAGCATCTAAACTTCCTATTAAAACTATTTTTGTAACTAAAATGGCGATGTAATGAAATTAATTCAATTGCGTAAAAAATCATCTCATGAGTTATATATTGATTTATTGAATTTATTAAAGGAAAAATTTAATTTGAAAATTCAATTGTCTAATAAAAAATTACAGAATACTCATTTATTACGAATAGTACGTCGTAATATTGTTAGAGTTAAAACTATATTGACTGAAAAGAGAAATCGGATACATGATTCAAAAAATTAAGATATTGAAAGGTCGAGTAATTAGTGATAAAATGCATAAATCAGCAGTAGTAGCTATAGAAAGATTTATTAAACATCCTATTTATAAAAAGTTTGTTAGAAGAAAAACAAAACTTCATATTCATGATGAATATAATACATGTTCTAATGGAGATATTGTTGAAATATCTGAATGTCGTCCAATGTCTAAAACTAAATCATGGATTTTAATTAAAGTGTTTAAAAAATTTAATTTTTAATTTTTATGAAGGCATGATTTTTACATGTCTTCTTGTAATTTAAAAATTTTTATTATACTAAATTTTGAGTATTTATTAATTATAGTATTATAAATAGCACAGGGATATCTTATGATTCAAGAACAAACAATATTACGTGTTGCTGATAATTCAGGAGCACGGTTTGCTATGTGTATTCGTGTTTTAGGAGGTTCTAAAAGGAGATATGCTGGTATTGGTGATATTATTAAAGTAACTATTAAAGAAGCTGTACCGCGAGGAAAAGTTAAAAAAGGAGAGGTTTTAAAAGCTGTTATAGTACGTACTAAAAAAGGTATTCGTAGATCGGATGGTTCTTTAATTCGTTTTGATACTAATTCATGTGTAATTTTAAATAATTCTGAACAACCTATTGGTACTCGAGTCTTTGGTCCTATAACACGTGAATTAAGAATAGAAAAATTTATGAAAATTGTTTCATTAGCTCCTGAAGTTTTATAGTGTGTTTTAATAAGGAAATAAATAATGGCATTAAAAATTAGATTGAATGATATTGTAATGGTATTATCAGGGAAAGATAAAAAAAAAATTGGAAAAGTGAAATTTATTTTTAAAAATAAGGATAAAATCATTGTAGAAGGAGTAAATATAGTTAAAAAACATCAAAAACCCATACCATCTCAAAATCAAAATGGAGGAATTATAGAAAAAGAATCTCCTATTCATATTTCTAATGTAGCAATCTTAAATCCTATTACTAAAAAACCGGATCGTATTGGGTTTAGAATAGATTCTGGTAAAAAATTTAGGTTTTTAAAATCAAATAATCAGATTGTTAGATAAAATTGGGAGTATACAATGGTAATATTAAATGATTATTATAAAAAACATATAATAGAAAAATTAATGGTAAAATTTAAATATAGTTCTATTATGCAAGTACCTAAAATTAATAAAATTACTTTAAATATGGGTATTGGGAAAGCTGTACATGAAAAAAAAGCCTTGGATCATGCAATTTTAGATTTAATGACTATTTCTGGTCAAAAACCATGTATTACTAAAGCAAGAAAATCTATTTCTGGTTTTAAAATACGAGAAGGATATCCTATTGGTTGTAAAGTAACTTTGCGGGGTCGAAGAAAATGGGATTTTTTAAATCGATTAATTTCTATTGTTATACCTAGAATTCGTGATTTTCGTGGTTTTTCTAAAAAATCTTTTGATGGTCGAGGGAATTATAGTTTAGGTATACGTGAACAAATTATTTTCCCTGAAATTAATTATGATAATATTGATAAAATTCGGGGTTTAGATATTACAATTACAACTACTGCTAATTCAGATAATGAAGGTATAGCATTATTATCTTATTTTCATTTTCCATTTCGTGTTTAATACTATAAAAGGTACATAGAATAATATGGCTAAAGAGTCAATGAAAGCTCGTGAAAAAAAACGTATTAAATTAGGAATAAAATTTTTTAAAAAACGTCAAAGTTTAAAACAAATTATTTCTAATATGTTAATTACTCAATCAGAGCGTTGGAAAGCGGTTTTAAAATTACAGACTTTACCTCGTGATTCTAGTTTATCTAGACAGAGAAATCGTTGTTTACAAACTGGAAGACCACATGGGTTTATTAGAAAATTTGGATTGAGTCGTATGAAATTAAGAGAATCTGCTATGAGGGGAGAAATTCCAGGTTTAAAAAAATCTAGTTGGTAAAATAATTATAATTTTTATAACAAGTGAGTATAAATATAATGAGTATGCAAGATCCTATATCAGATATGTTAACAAGAATTCGAAATAGTCAATTAGCTAATAAGATTGCAGTGTTTATGCCTTCTTCTAAATTGAAAATTGCAATTAGTTCTGTTTTAAAACAAGAAGGTTATATTCAAGATTATGTTGTTAAAAATATTATGGATCAATTAGTATTAAAAATTATTCTTAAATATTTTAACGGGAAGTCTGTAATAGAAGAGATTAAACGTATTAGTAAACCTAGTTTACGTGTTTATAAAGATAAAAAACATTTACCAGATGTTATGGATGGTTTAGGGATAGCTATTCTTTCTACTTCAAAAGGTGTAATTAGTAATAAAGTAGCTAAAAAAATGGGAATTGGTGGTGAAATTATTTGTTTTGTATCTTAATATGGAGGATACATGTCTCGTATTGCTAAAAAATCAATTACGATACCTAAAAATGTAAAAATTATGTTAAATAATAATATGATTACTGTAGAAAGTAAAAATCATATTCTTAAAAGAAATTTTCATAGTTCTGTTATAATTAAAAATTGTAATAATGTATTATTTTTTAAACCTAAATTAAAGAAATATGATTCTTGGATGCAAGCTGGCACTGTTAGATCATTAGTAAATTCTATGATTATTGGTGTTACTCAAGGATTTTCAAAAAAACTAAAATTAGTTGGTGTTGGATATAAAATTTCAATAGAATTAAATAATATAATTAATATGTTTTTAGGGTATTCTCATGCAATTAAGTATTGTTTGCCTCATGGAATTATTGCAGAAAATATATCTTCTACAGAAATTATTTTAAAAAGTATTGATAAGCAATTATTAGGTCAAGTAGCTGCAAATTTACGATCTAAACGGAAACCAGAATCTTATAAAGGAAAAGGTATTCGTTATTCAGATGAATTTGTACGTATTAAAGAGGCTAAGAAAAAATAATATGAATAGTATAAATAATAAAAAAAATATTCGTATACGTAGAGCAAAAAAAGTACGCTTACATCTGAAAAGATTAAATAAAATTCGTTTAGTTGTACATCGTACATCACGTCATATATATGCTCAAATTATTGATTCAAATACTGAATCTATTGTGGTAGTTGCGTCTACTCTAGAAAAAAAAATTAAAAAAAATCTTATTTATACTGGTAATAAACAAGCTGCCGATGTAATTGGATCAATTATTGCAAATAGAGCTATAAATAAGGGAATTAATACCGTTTCTTTTGATCGATCTGGTTTTAAGTATCATGGTCGTATAAAAATTTTAGCAGAATCTGCTCGAAAAGCAGGATTAAACTTTTGAGGTAAAATAAATTAGTATGGTAAAAATAGAACATACTCAGAATGAATTGAAAGAAAAATTAATTACAGTTAATAGAGTATCAAAAACAGTAAAAGGAGGTAGAATTTTTTCTTTTACTGCATTGACAGTAGTAGGTGATCAAAAAGGAAAAGTAGGATTTGGATATGGTAAAGCTCGAGAAGTGCCTGCAGCTATTCAAAAAGCTATGGATCAGGCTCGTCGTAATATGATTGTGATTACAATTAATAATGGTACTTTACAGCATGCTGTAAAAGGTTCTCATACTGGTTCGAGTATATTTATGAAACCTGCTTCGAAAGGAACAGGAATTATTGCAGGTGGAGCAATGCGAGCTGTTTTAGAAGTTGTAGGTATACAAAATGTATTAGCTAAAACTTATGGTTCTACTAATCCAATTAACGTAGTACGAGCGACAATACGCGGATTGAAGAATATGAAATCTCCAAAAATGATTGCAGAAAAAAGAAATAAATCAATTTTTGATATTATAGGAGGATAGTATATTCACATGATTAAAAAATTAAAGATTATGCAAATTAAAAGTAAAATAGGATGTTTAAAAACACATCAATCGACTTTATTAAGTTTAGGATTACGTCATATTGGAGATATAGTTGAGAGAGAGGATAATCCTTCTATTAGAGGTATGGTCAATAAAATTTTTTATATGATTAAAATAAAAGAGGAATAATATATTGTATTTAAATAATTTAGCACCTAAAAAGGGATCACGTAAGTTACATAAAAGAGTTGGTAGGGGAATAGGTTCAGGTTTTGGAAAAACAGCTGGACGTGGACATAAAGGTCAGAAATCAAGATCTGGTGTTAGTATTAGAAGAGGTTTTGAAGGAGGTCAAACTCCATTGTATCGTCGTATTCCAAAATTTGGATTTTTGTCTAGAAAAAAAATTATGACTTCTGAAGTTAGATTGTCTGAAATACAGAATATATCTAAAAATATTGTTGACTTAAATGTTTTAAAACAATGTAATATTATTAAAAAAAATATTAAATATGTTAAAATTATCAACTCTGGGTATTTAAAGACATCATCATTAATTATTCGAGGTTTAAAAGTTACAAAAGGTGCTCGTTCTATCATTCAATCTTTAGGTGGGAAAATTGAGGAATAAGTAAAGTAAATAATGAAACGAAAAATAAAGTCAAATATTCATAATAATAGTAATTTAATTGAATTGAAAAATAGAGTGATTTTCTTGGGTATTGCGATATTAGTTTTTCGAATTGGTTCTTTTATTCCTATCCCAGGGATTGATAGTACTATTTTAGAAAATCTTATAAAAGATCAGAAAGGTACTGTTATTGATATATTTAATATGTTTTCTGGTGGCTCTTTAAGTCGAGCTTCAATTTTTTCATTGGGTATTATGCCTTATATTTCTGCTTCAATTATTATGCAATTATTAACATTAGTAAATACTAGGTTATCAGATATTCGAAAAGATGGTGAATTAGGTAGACGTAAAATTGATCAATATACAAGATACTTAACTTGTTTTTTATGTATATTTCAATCTATTGGTATTGCTAGTACATTACCAAATATACCTGGTATGAAAGGATTAGTTTTGAATCCTGATTTTTATTTTTATATTGTTTCTTCTATGAGTTTATTAACTGGAACAATTTTATTAATGTGGTTAGGTGAATTAATTACTGAATATGGTATTGGTAATGGTATTTCAGTAATTATTTTTATTGGTATTATATCTAGTTTACCAATGGCTATAAATAATACTATTAAACAAATTAAAAATGGTGAATTACATATATTAATGTTATTAGTTATTTTGTCTGTTATCTTTTTCGTTACTTTTGTAGTTGTTTTTATGGAAAGAAGTTATCGTAAGATTATTTTAAATTATGTACATCAACATAAAATTCGAAAAATATATGCTATGCAAAATACTCATTTACCATTAAAAATAAATATGTCAGGGGTAATACCTGCTATTTTTTCTTCTAGTATTATGATTTTTCCTCTTACTATATTTTCATGGATTGGAGTTAGTAATAAATATTATTGGTTAATAAAATTTATTTCATATTTACAACCAGGTCATATATTATATATAATAATTTATTCAATTTGTATTGTGTTTTTTTGTTTTTTTTATTCTAGTTTAACATTTAATTCTCGTGAAACATCTGAACATTTAAAAAAATCTGGAGCTTTTATTTCAGGTATTCGGCCTGGAGAGCAGACTTCTAAATATATTAGTAATGTAACAGCTAGATTAACTTTTATCGGTTCTTTATATATTTTATTTATTTGTCTTATTCCAGATTTTATGAGATTATGTATGCATGTTCCATTTTATTTTGGAGGAACATCATTATTAATTGTAGTAGTAGTTATTATAGATTTTATTACTCAAGTTCAGACATTAATAATGTCTAGTCAATATAGTTCGATTTTAAAAAAATCTAATTTAAATATTAGTAATTTTAAATTATAAAATTGTGTCATTATGGTTAGATTAATATAATTTAATATATGGTGAAATTATGAAAGTTAGAACATCAGTAAAAAAATTATGTCGTAGTTGTAAGATTGTAAAAAGAAAACATGTTGTGCGTGTTATTTGTAAAAATTATCCTAAACATAAACAACGTCAGGGATAAGTTATAATTTAGAAAATATTAGTTGTAAAAATATTATAAATTATTTTTAATACTTATTATAGAGGTGCATATAATGGCTCGTATTGCAGGGATAAATATTCCTAATCATAAACATACTTCTATTGCATTAAAGTTAATATATGGAATAGGTAAAACTAGATCAAAAGTGATTTGTATGAGTTGTAGGATATCAGAACATACTAAAATTGGAGAATTAAATGAAAATCAATTAGATTTATTAAGAGATTCTGTTGCTAAATTTGTTGTAGAAGGAGATTTAAGAAGAGAAAAAACATTAAATATTAAACGGTTAATGGATCTTGGATGTTATCGTGGATTGAGACACCGTCGAGGGTTACCTGTTCGAGGACAAAGAACTAAAACAAATGCTCGGACTTGCAAAGGTCCTAGAAAACCAATAAAAAAATAATTTTAGAGAATTTTAAACTATGGGAAAATTTTTAGTACGTTCCAAAAAGCGTATAAAAAAACAAATTACAGATGGTATTGCTTATATTCATGCATCTTTTAACAATACTATAGTTACTATTACTGATCGTCAAGGTAATACTTTAGGATGGGCTACTTCTGGAGGTTCTGGATTTAGAGGATCACGGAAATCTACACCTTTTGCGGCTCAAGTAGCTGCAGAAAGATGCGTTGAATGTGTTAAAGACTATGGAATTAAAAATTTAGAAGTCATGGTAAAAGGACCTGGACCAGGAAGAGAATCTACTATTCGTGCATTGAATGCTGCTGGTTTTCGAATTACTAACATTACTGATATTACTCCTATACCTCATAATGGATGTCGTCCACCTAAAAAGCGACGTGTATAATTTTAAATAATTAATGAGAAAGTAAAATGGCAAAATATTTAGGACCAAAGTTAAAGTTAAGTCGTCGTGAAAATACAGATTTATTTTTAAAATCCGGTTATCGTTCTATTGATTCAAAATGTAAATTGAATCAGTTACCCGGACAACATGGTTTTCGTAAAACTAGATTATCTGAATATGGTATACAATTGCGAGAAAAACAGAAAGTACGTCGTTTATATGGAATATTAGAACGTCAATTTCGGAATTATTATAAGCTTGCTGCAAAATTAAAAGGCAATACAGGAGATAATTTATTAATATTATTAGAAAGTAGATTAGATAATGTAGTATATCGGATAGGTTTAGGTGTTACACGTTCTGAATCTAGACAATTAATTAATCATAAATTTATTATGGTTAATAATCGCATTGTTAATATTGCGTCATATCGTTTATTACCTAATGATTGTATAAAAATTAGAGATAAATTTAAAAATACAAAAAGAATTAAAGATTCTTTAGAATTATCGGAAGCAAGAGAAAAATCTAGTTGGATACAAGTAGACAGTAAAAATATGGAAGGTGTATTTTATCGATATCCTGATAGGTCTGAATTATCATCGGATATTAATGAACATCTTATTATCGAATTATATTCTAAATAGACTATAAAATGTATTATTAGGAGAGATAAAAAAATGCATAGTTTTATTAAATATTTTATAAAACCTCGTATAGTGAATATTCAACAACAGAGTTGTACTGCTATAAAGGTAATTTTAGAACCTTTAGAAAGAGGTTTTGGTTATACTCTTGGTAATGCATTACGTAGAATCTTACTTTCTTCTATGCCTGGTTACGCAATAACTGAAGTTCATATTGATGGAGTGTTACATGAATATAGTTCCAAGGAAGGTGTTCAGGAAGATATTCTTGAAATATTGTTAAATTTAAAATCTTTAGCAATTAAGGTATATGGTAAAGATTCAGTAATGTTAAAATTAAAAAAATGTGGGATTGGACCAGTTTTTGCATCTGATATTACTCATGATGGGAATGTGGAAATTATTAATTCAGAACATATAATCTGTCATTTGACACATAAGTCATCATCTATTAACATGAGAATGAGAGTAGAACATGGGAAAGGTTATATTCCTGCTGCATCAAGAATAAAATTTAATACTAAGGATGTTGGGTGTATATCATTAGATGCTTGTTATAGTCCAATAGAACGTGTTTCATATTTTGTTGAATCAGTGCGAGTAGAACAAAGAACTGATTTAGATCGATTAATTATGGAAATGGAAACTAATGGAACAATTGATGCTGAAGAAGCAATTCGACGTGCTGCTACAATATTATCAGAACAATTAAAGCCATTTGTTGATTTACGTAACATTAAAGAATCTGAAGTAGAAGAAAAAAAACCAGAATTTGAACCTATTTTATTACGATCAGTAGATGATTTAGAGTTAACTGTTCGGTCTGCAAATTGTTTAAAAGCAGAATTAGTACATTATATTGGTGATTTAGTTCAAAAGACTGAAATAGAATTGTTAAGAACACCTAATTTAGGTAAAAAATCTTTAACAGAAATTAAAGATATATTAGCTTCACGAGGATTATCGTTAGGTATGTGTTTAAATAATTGGCCTCCTAAAGATTTATCTAATAAATAGAAATATACATTATGCATATTATTTTTTTTATAAAAGGGTTATTATGAGACATCGAAAAAGTGGTCGTCATTTAAATCGTAATTCAAGTCATTTAAAATCTATGTTTAATAATATGGTTTGCTCTTTATTACAATATGAAATTATAAAGACTACTGTACCTAAAGCAAAAGAATTACGTTCTATAGTTGAACCGTTAGTGACTATTTCTAAAATCGATAATGTGAGTAATAGAAGATTAATTTTTTCTAAAATTCGAAATAATTTAATAGTGCATAAATTATTTAGTGATATTGGTCCACATTTTCTCAATCGTTCTGGAGGCTATACCCAAATTCTAAAATGTGGCTTTCGTATTGGCGATAAAGCACCGATTGCTTATATTCAATTGATTAATCGAGTTAAAGTATAGAAAATTTTTAAGTAATTATTATATTTAACGGCATATTATTGCCGTTCTATTTTTAATTATTTATTATTCAAGATATTGCCTTTTGAAAAAATTTTTTGATGAGAATTAATAAATTCAGATATTTTGATTATTTTTTTTCCTGGTAACTGAATTTTTTGAATATTTATTATATTTTTTATTGTTTGTATTTGAATACCATGATTATTTATTTTAATAATTTCGCCGATGTGATATTTTTTAATACTTTTTAAAATAGTAACTTTAAAAATTTTAATTATATTATTTTTAATTTTAATATAAGTTCCTGGTTTAGGATTTAAAGCTCTTATCATTCGATCTATGTGTTTTGCATTCATAAAAAAATTGAGTGATGCCATTTTTTTTTTTATTTTTATTGCATATGTTGTAGCTTTTGGATTTTGTTGTTTAAATTGATATTTTTTATTTTGTATATTATTAATGATAGTTAATATTTTTTGACTACTAATATTATATAATTTTTTTGTTAAACTAATTGTTGTTTCTCGTATACTTGTTGGACATGATATTTTATGTAATATTTTTCCAGTATCCATATTTTCATCCATTTGTATTATGGTGATTCCTGTTTTATAATCTCCATTTAAAATGGACCATTGGATAGGAGCTGCACCTTTCCATTTTGGTAATAATGAAGTGTGTATATTGAGATATTTTTTAGGAAATATATTTAATATATATTTAGGTATAATAATTCCGTATGCAATGACGATAATAAAATTGATTTTTATCATCATGAATTTCAAGATATGTATTGTGTGAAAAGTATTAGGTTGAAATGTTTGGATTTTATAATTTTCTGATAAAAATTTAACAGGTGATTGGATTATCTTTTTTCCTCTTGTATTGGGTCGATCTGGTTGTGTTAATACAGCTAATATTCGATGATGTGATAGTAATAGTAAATTTAAATAGTTGGCAGAAAAATCTGAAGTTCCTGCAAAAATAATTTTTAATGATTTTTCTAGATTATTTTTATGAATCATTATTTTATATCTCTAATTAAAATATATTTTTAATAGTCTATTAGTAACTTTCCAATCAGGTGATCCATTTCATGTTGTATACAAATTGATAATAATGATTTAGCTTGTAATGTAATTTTTTTTCCATAATAATTAAGAGCTTGAATTGTAATATGTTTTGATCTTGTGATTTCTTTTTTTATTCCTGGAAGTGATAAACATCCTTCTGTTGTACTAATTTTATCATATTCATAAATTTTTTTTGGATTAATTAATACTAAGGTATCATAATATTTGCTGATTTTATCAATAACTATAATTTTTAAATTGATATTAACTTGTGTAGCAGCTAATCCAATTCCTTTTTCTTGATACATGGTTTCAAACATATTATGAATTATTTTATGTATTTTTTTATTTATTTTATTAACAGGTTGTGCTGATCGTCTTAATCGTTTGTCTGGATATTTTAATATTTTTAAGAATGACATAAAGTATATATATTTTGAAATTAATTGTTTATATATTATATTCTTTTATAATACAATAGTATATTTAATAGATTTATTTTAATGATTTTATATTATTTTCATTAAAGTAAATGATGAAATTTTTATATAAATATATGGATATATAAAATTAGTATTTTAATATTTTATTATATTTAAGTTGTGATTTTTTACTTTTATTAATCTAAAATAAATATTAAATTTATTATAAAATTTGTAATATTTTTGTTGGAGGATTATTTAAAATGATTGATAATAAAGAAAATAATTATTTACTGTTTGGTAATCCTGTAAATCATTCTAAATCACCAATAATTTATGATTTATTTTCTAAACAAATAGACATTAATTTTAATTATAGTGTGAAATGTATTGAAAAACAAGATTTTTGTAATTTTGTTTATAATTTTTTTCATAGTTATGGAAAAGGAGCAAATGTTACGGTTCCGTTTAAAGAAAAGGCATATAAGTTATCTAATATATTAACGGAAAGAGCATATATTTCTGGTTCTGTAAATACTTTAAAAAGTACAGAAAATAACAGAATTGTTGGTGATAATACGGATGGTATTGGATTATTATATGATCTAAAACGATTAAATTTTATTAATTTAGGATTTCGTGTTTTATTAATCGGTGCAGGTGGGGCTGCTCGGGGTATTATACCATATTTATTATCTTTTAATTGTTCTATAGATATTTTAAATCGAACATTAGAACGTGCAAATAATATAGTATCATATTTTAAACATTTAGGTTGTATTAAGGCAATTAAATTAAATGAATTTCATAAGTTGTATAAATTACATTATAATTTAATTATTCATACCACTTCTGTTGATTTTCAAGGAAATAACCGTTTTTTTATTCCTAATATTATTTTTAATTCTGATAAAACTTTTTTTTATGATATTTGTTATAGTGATGATATGACTATGTTTCTAAAATGGTGTAAAAGTTGTGGGGCAAAATATTATTCTGATGGTATCGGTATGTTAGTTAGTCAAGCAGCTTATTCTTTTTATTTTTGGAATAATATTTTACCTAATATTGATACAGTTATTAATTATTTAAATCGAAATAAGAAATATAAAATTTATAATGTTTTAAATAGAATAAAAAATAAAAAAAACACTTGACTATTTTATAATATTTTGTAAGAATTATATCTTAAATTTATTATAATTATTATGTTTTATATTTATTTATTTTATACATTTTAAAATAGTATTTTTAATTATTTTTGATTGTCCCCTTCGTCTAGAGGTCCAGGACATCGCCCTTTCATGGCGGCAACAGGGGTTCAAATCCCCTAGGGGACGAAAATAATTAACATTTAAATTAAAAAATGTTATACTTAAATAAAATAATGTGTTATGATATATTATAAATTTTATAAGAAGTATTTATTAATATTTATTAATATTTATTAATATTTATTGATATTTTTTTTGTTTTAAATTTTTAATTTTTCGTTCTTTTACAATATAAATTAATAAAAACATCTGTGGGTTGTAAGGTTAAGCAAGTAAGCGTATATGGTGAATGCCTTGGCAATCAGAGGCGATGAAGGACGTGCTAATCTGCGAAAAGTATCGGTGAGCTGATAAGAAGCGTGATTATCCGATGGTATCCGAATGGGGAAACCCGATGTATTAGAGATAATACGTCATTGTTAATTGAATACATAGATTAACAAGGCAAACCAAGAGAATTGAAACATCTAAGTATCTTGAGGAAAAGAAATCAATTGAGATTCCCTTAGTAGTGGCGAACGAAAAGGGAAAAGCCTAGAGTTGTAATCTTTACTATTTTTAGTAGAATATTTTGGAAAAAATAGCGAAACATGGTGATAGCCCAGTATACGAAAAAAATAGTATTAGTGAACTCAAAAAGTAGAGCGGGACACGAGAAATCTTGTTTGAAGAAGGGGGGACCATCCTCCAAGGCTAAATACTCCTGATTGACCGATAGTGAACTAGTACCGTAAGGGAAAGGCGAAAAGAACCCCGGTTAGGGGAGTGAAATAGATCCTGAAACCATATACGTACAAGCAGTAGAAGCCTATTTTATCAGGTAACTGCGTACCTTTTGTATAATGGGTCAGCGACTTGTACTTTGTAGCAAGGTTAACCAAATAGGGGAGCCGTAGGGAAACCGAGTCTTAAATGGGCGATAAGTTTCAAGGTACAGACCCGAAACCCGGTGATCTAGCCATGGGCAGGTTGAAGGTTGGATAAAACTAACTGGAGGACCGAACCGACTAATGTTGAAAAATTAGCGGATGACTTGTGGTTAGGGGTGAAAGGCCAATCAAACCGGGAGATAGCTGGTTCTCCCCGAAAGCTATTTAGGTAGCGCCTCGTGAATTCATCTTCGGGGGTAGAGCACTGTTTCGGTTAGGGGGTCATACCGACTTACCAATCCGATGCAAACTCCGAATACCGTAGAATGTTATCACGGGAGACACACAGCGGGTGCTAACGTTCGTTGTGGAAAGGGAAACAACCCAGATCACCAGCTAAGGTCCCAAAGTTATAGTTAAGTGGGAAACGATGTGGGAAGTCATAGACAACCAGGATGTTGGCTTAGAAGCAGCCATCATTTAAAGAAAGCGTAATAGCTCACTGGTCAAGTCAGCCTGCGCGGAAGATGTAACGGGGCTAAAACTATACACCGAAGCTGTGGCAATATAAAATAATATTTTTTATTGGGTAGGGGAGCGTTCTGTAAGCTGTTGAAGAAGTATTGTAAAGTACTTTGGAGGTATCAGAAGTGCGAATGCTGACATGAGTAACGATAAAACAGGTGAAAAACCTGTTCGCCGAAAAACCAAGGTTTCCTGTCCAACGATAATCGGGGCAGGGTAAGCCGATTCCTAAGGTGAGGCCGAAAGGCGTAATCGATGGTAAACAGGTTAATATTCCTGTGCTTAGTGTTATTGCGAAGGGGGGACGGAGAAGGTTAGATTATCCAGGCGACGGTTGTCCTGGTTTAAGCAGGTAGACAGAATAATTAGGAAAATCCGGTTATTTAAAAAGTTGAGATGTGATGACGAATTACTACGGTAATGAAGTAATTAATACCATGCTTCCAAGAAAATCCTCTAAGCTAGAGATATCACTAAATCGTACCCCAAACCGACACAGGTGGTTAGGTAGAGAATACTAAGGCGCTTGAGAGAACCCAGGTGAAGGAACTAGGCAAAATGGTGCCGTAACTTCGGGAGAAGGCATGCTGATTGTAAGTGATAAGATTTACTCTTTTAGCTGAAATCAGTCGAAGATACCAGCTAGCTGCAACTGTTTATTAAAAACACAGCACTGTGCAAACATGAAAATGGACGTATACGGTGTGACGCCTGCCCGGTGCCGGAAGGTTAATCGAAGGAGTTAAAGGTAACTTGAAGCTCTAGACTGAAGCCCCGGTAAACGGCGGCCGTAACTATAACGGTCCTAAGGTAGCGAAATTCCTTGTCGGGTAAGTTCCGACCTGCACGAATGGCGTAATGATGGCTAGGCTGTCTCCACCTGGGACTCAGTGAAATTGAAATTGCTGTGAAGATGCAGTATACCCGCGGCAAGACGGAAAGACCCCGTGAACCTTTACTATAGCTTGACACTGAATATTGATTTTTAATGTGTAGGATAGGTGGGAGACTAAGAAATTAAGTCGTTAGGCTTAATAGAGTCGTCCTTGAAATACCACCTTTTGAAATTTAATATTCTAACCTAATTTCGTAATCCGGAATAGAGACAGTGTCTGGTGGGTAGTTTGACTGGGGCGGTCTCCTCCCAAAGAGTAACGGAGGAGCACAAAGATTGGCTAATCACGGTCGGAAATCGTGAGGTTAGTGCAAAGGCATAAGCCAGTTTAACTGCGAGCGTGATGACGCGAGCAGATGCGAAAGCAGGTCTTAGTGATCCGGTGGTTCTGTATGGAAGGGCCATCGCTCAACAAATAAAAGGTACTCCGGGGATAACAGGCTAATACCGCCCAAGAGTTCATATCGACGGCGGTGTTTGGCACCTCGATGTCGGCTCATCACATCCTGGGGCTGAAGCAGGTCCCAAGGGTATGGCTGTTCGCCATTTAAAGTGGTACGCGAGCTGGGTTTAGAACGTCGTGAGACAGTTCGGTCCCTATCTGCCGTGGGCGCAGGAAGATTGAGGGGAGCTACTTCTAGTACGAGAGGACCGAAGTGGACGCATCACTGGTGTTCGGGTTGTCATGCCAATGGCATTGCCCGGTAGCTATATGCGGACGAGATAAGCGCTGAAAGCATCTAAGCACGAAGCTTTCCCCAAGATTAGTCTTCCCTGAGACGAAAGTCTACTGAAGGGATGTTGAAGACTACAACGTTGATAGGCTGGATGTGTAAGCATAGTAATATGTTGAGCTAACCAGTACTAATGACCCAAGAGGCTTAACCTTACAACACCACAGTTGTTTTTATTAATTTATATTCTAAAAAAAACTAATAATTAAACTTAAAATATAAGTTTATTCAGTATCCTGATAATAATAGTGTAATGGTACCACCTGATTCCATACCGAACTCAGAAGTGAAATATTATAACGCCGATGGTAGTACAGGGTTTCCTTGTGTGAGAGTAGGGAGTTATCAGGGTACTGAAATTTTATTTTTATTATGTAATGTTTTATACTATTTTAATTTTATATTTATTTATTCCTATATTACATATAGGTATATTTAATAAAAATATCGATATATTTCTGTAATTATAAATCTTAAAATCACAACTCATTTTATTATTTTTAATTTTTATGTAATATTTTAAATTTTATAATATAAAATCTAAATATATATAATTTATATTAATTTTAAAGTATAATTTTTATGTATTATAATTACTTTTATTTTGTATTTAATATATAAATTTTTATTTTTATCTTATATTCCAGTAGGAAATAATGATTGTTAACTAATTTTTTATATAAAAAAATTAGTTTGTAGTATTTATTTGGTAGGTTTAAAAGTAAAGATGTCCAAGATTAAAGGCAATGTGAAATGGTTTAATGAATCAAAAGGTTTTGGTTTTATTACACCAGAAGATGGTAGTAAAGATGTTTTTGTTCATTTTTCAGCTATACAGAGTAATGGGTTTAAAACTTTATCAGAAGGTCAAAGTGTTGAGTTTGAAATTACTGAAGGTGCAAAAGGACCTTCAGCTGCTAATGTAGTTAGCTTATAATTTATAATATAAATAATATTGCAAATTTTAAATAGAACACGCTCCACAGTTCGGATAGAGGATTTATCGTTCTGTGGCTATGAATATAATACATACTGTATTATATTATATTTTATAAATTGAAATGATTTTAAAGTTTTATTTTTTATATTTAAAAATTAATTTGTTTATATTGTAGAGCTATGTGATGTTAAAAATATTTAATACCATAACTAAAAAAAAAGAATTTTTTTTTTCAAATAATTTTAAAAAAATCAATATGTATGTATGCGGGGTAACTGTATACGATTATTGTCATATAGGTCATGGTCGTACATTTACATTTTTTGATATGATAGTGAAATATTTACAACATTGTCGATATAAATTTAATTATGTTCGAAATATTACCGATATTGATGATAAAATTATTCAAAAATCAAAAATGAATAAAGAAAAATTTTCTTCTTTAACTAAACGTATGATTTTAGAAATGAAGACTGATTTTAAAAAATTAGGACTACAATCTCCTACTTTTCAACCGCTTGCTACTCATCATATTAATACGATAATTAATATGATACAAGTGCTTTTAGATAATAAAAATGCTTATATTGCAATAAATGGAGATATTATTTTTTCTGTTTCTAGTTATTTAAAATATGGTGTTTTTTCAAGTCAATTATTAAATAAATTACAAAATAATAATAAAAAAAATATATTAAATATTAAATATAATAATCAAGATTTTGTTTTATGGAAAAAACAAGTATTTTTAGATGATCCTTGTTGGGAATCTCCTTGGGGGAAAGGTAGACCAGGTTGGCATATTGAATGTTCAGCTATTAATCATGATTATTTTTCAAGTAATTTTGATATTCATGGGGGAGGGATAGATTTATTATTTCCTCATCATGAAAATGAAAGAGCTCAATCTATATGTTTTAATAGTATTTATCAATATGGAAATTATTGGATGCATGTAGGTATGTTGTTGATAAGAAATAAAAAAATGTCAAAATCATTAGATAATTCTTTATCTTTAAAAAATATTTTAAAAACATATGATTCTGAAGTAATTCGATATTTTTTTTTATCAACTCATTACAGAAGTCCTTTATATTATTCTCAAAAAAATATTCAAAAATCATGTATAGATTTAAGAAAATTATATTTTATCTTATATAAAAGTAGTATTAAGGATCTAATGATAACAGATAAAATATCACATAAATATTATTACTTATCTGTTTATTTTTATAAATCTATGAATGATGATTTTAATACTCCTCAAGCAATATCAATATTATTTAAATTGGCACAAAAAATAAGTTTTTATTTAAATAATTATCATATTGTTTTGGCAAAACAATTAGCATATCAATTAAAATATTTAGCTAATACAATAGGATTATTATCTCAAGATCCTATAATTTTTTTAAATAAATATAATTCACTAAATAAATTTAATGATATAAATCAAAATAATTATATTATAGAGATAATTAAAAAACGTAACATTGCAAGAAAATATAATTTATGGGGGAAAGCAGATAAATTACGTAATAAATTATATAAATTAAATATTATATTAGAAGATACTCCTTGTGGAACATTATGGAAAAAAGGTAATTTTTAATTATATTTATATTTTTCAATATTTTTTAATATATTATTTAATTAACTAATTAAAGTTTATATTCTATTGTAAAAAGTAGAATAAAATTTATATTTTTATAACTTAATTATTTATTGATACTAATAGAAATAATAATTAATTAGATTTTTAATTAATTATTTAAATTTTTAATATATTTATTAGTAATAGTTATTATAGATTTATTTTTAATAAAAAATTGCTTGATAAATATTATTCTGTGTAAGAATAGTGTTATTTAAAATTTTATTTTAATATTATATTTTTTAAAATGTTATTACTTATTTTGATTAAAAATTGAGCTTTTAAATGTTTTATATGAATATTCAATTATATATGTATGAAGTTATTAATATTTTTGATTTTAATTTTTTAATTATGTTATTGATAAATAACATTTGGTAATTGTTATAATACTAAGACATGATTAATATTCTTATTATAGTAGATTGAATAGGTATTTTATTTTAAATTATCTAAATTTTATTTTTATATATGATTTTTTTTGTTTGAATTTTTAAGTATTTTGGAGAAAAATGATCTATTAATAACATAATTTACCATTTTATTTTCTAAAATAATGTTTATTTATAACTAGATTTTAATGAAATTATATAGTATAATAATTCATTAAAATAAAAAGTTTTTAGAATTTTCTTTTTTTTTACGCCCTTAGCTCAGTTGGATAGAGCAACGGCCTTCTAAGCCGTAGGTCATAGGTTCAAATCCTATAGGGCGTATTTTTTATTATTTATAGAATAAAATTTTTATATTGAATTTTAAAATATTATAATTTTTCTATTTTTATAGAAGTGTATATTTTATTAAAATATTTTATTTATTTTATGTAAGAATATTTTTTATTTTCTTTTGAATTTCGTATATTGATTTTGATGCATCAATTTTATGGTACTGAATTTTTTTATTGTTTAATTGATTTTTATAATATTGAATAATTGTATTTTTGATATTTAGATATTCTAACAATCTTTTTTGAATAATTTTTTTTGTATCATCTTTTCTAATAACTAAATTTTCTTGAGTAATATTATCTTTTTCTGGTATTTGAGGTGGATTAAATATTATATGATATGTTCTTCCAGAAGGTTCATGAACTCTTCTACCTAAAATTCTTTCATATATTAATTCATTTGAAATATCAAATTCTATAATATAATCAATTAGAATATTTTGATTATTCATTTCAATTGCTTGAATTAATGTTCTTGGAAATCCATCTAATATAAATCCTTTATGACAATCTGTTTTTTTTATTCTATTTTTTATTAAATCAATAATTAAATTATCATTAATTAATTTTCCATTTTCAATACATTCTTTTAAAGTACTATTTGAATTTTTTTTTTTAATTATATTTCGTAATATATTTCCAGTAGAAATTTGAGGTATATTATATTTTTTACTAATAAACTCTGCTTGTGTTCCTTTTCCTGAACCTGGAGCTCCAAAAAGAATAATTTTCATAATTTGATATTTTAAATATTTTTATGAATTAATAAAAATTTGATTTATTTTATTAATAAAGTCGTTAGGATTATCCAATGATCCTCTTTCTGATAGTAATGCTTCTTCAAATAAAATTTGAATCCATATATTAATATTTTTATCATCTTGAAGATTAGAAATTTTTTTAATCAACTTATGATTAGGATTAATTTCAAATATATATTGTACTGGAGGAATATTTTGTCCAGCTGCCATAAATAATTTTGACATTTGAGTACTCATGGCATCTTTTTCAATAAGAAGTATTGCAGGAGTATCAATTAATCTATAACTTAATTGTACTTTTTTAATTTTTTCTTTTAAAACTTCTTGAATTTTTAATAATAATGTATTGATTTTTTTTAATGAATTATTTGATTTAGATTTTTCATGAACTATTTTATTTAAATCATCATCTATTTTATTGACTGATTGAAACTTTTTACCTTTAAAATCAGTTAAATAATTCATCATCCATTCATCAATTCGATCACATAATAATAGTACATCAATATTATTTTTTTTAAAAATTTCTAAGTGTGGACTTGTGCTCACTGTAGCATAACTATCAGCAGTCAAAAAATATATTTTTTCTTGATTATTAGGCATATTTTGAATGTATTCTGATAAAGATAAATTTTGTTCTATACAATTAGTTTTTATTGAGGTAAATCTTAATAATTCAGCAATTTTTTCTTGATTTTTTGTATCTTCTGCTATACCTTCTTTGAGAATTAATCCAAATTCTTTCCAGAATATTTGATATTGACTATTATTTTTTGTAAGTTGTTTAATTAACATTAATACTCGTTTTGTTATTGATGTTTTTAGAGAATGTGTAATATTATTTTCTTGTAACATTTCTCTTGAAACATTTAAAGGCAAGTCATTAGTATCTAAAATTCCTTTAATAAATCTTAAATAACTAGGTAAAAATTGTTCAGCATTATCCATAATATAAATTCTTTTAATATATAGTTTTAATCCATTTTTTTTTTGATCACGATTCCAAATATCCCAATGTGATTTACTTGGAATATATAGTAAACTAATATATTCTTGTGTACCTTCTACTTTATTATGACTCCAAATAATAGGATCGTTCATGTCTTGTGTTATGTGTTTGTAAAAATTTTTGTATTGATCATCAGTAATTTTTGATTTTTCAAGCGTCCATAATGCTTGTGCTGTATTTATTTGTTTCCATGAAAAAACTTTATTTTTTTTATCATATTCTTGAATTTCTATTGGAATAGTAATGTGATCAGAATATTTTTTAACAATATTGCATATTTTCCAATCTTCTAGAAAATCAATTTCTTCTTTTTTTAAGTATAATTCGACATCTGTTCCATATTCTTTTTTAGTTATAGAAGTAATAGTATATTCTCCTTTACCATCAGATTTCCAAAGTGTACCATTATTTTGATTTAATTCTTCTGCATGTCGTGTTCGTACAATTACTTTATCTGATACTATAAATGATGAATAAAATCCAACTCCAAATTTTCCTATAAGTTGATTATTTTTTTTATTTTCTTTATTTAAAGATTTTAAAAATGATTTTGTTCCAGAATTAGCAATAGTTCCGAGATTATTAATAATTTCTTGTTTTGTCATTCCAATTCCATTATCAGAAATAACAATTTTATTTTCTTTTTTATCCAATAATATACGTATGTACATATCACGATATTTTTGATCTGAATGTTCGTTAGATAAAAATTTAAATCTCATTTTATCAATTGCATCCGATGCATTAGATATTAATTCGCGAATAAATATTTCTTTATTTGAATATAGAGAATGAATCATTAAATGTAGCAATTGTTTAGTTTCAGATTGAAAAGAATATTTTTCATTTTTTTTCATAATTATATTTATACCTTAAATGTAAATAAATTTTATAATATTATTAAGTATGTATATTAGTTGATATATCTAAATATTATATTATTGAGTTCATAATTCCATAAGGAAATGGAATATCTTTTGAAATATCAGACATTTTTTGTTTTTTTGCTTCTCTAATACGTCTAGATGCATCATTAAATGCTGCTGTAATTAAATCTTCAATCATTTTTTTATTTTCTTTAAGAAAGCTTTCATCTATTTCTATATTTTTACAATTATATATTCCATTAATAGTTATTTTTACAATTCCTGCTCCTGATTCTCCAGTGACTTCCATTATTTCAATTTCTTTTTGGATTTTTTTCATTTTTTCTTGTATTTTTTGTGCTTTTTTTATTAAAGTATTGATATTATTTGCATCAAACATTTTTTATCCTTATTAAAAATAATATAAAAATTTTTATTTTATTATTTTAAAATACAATATATTAAGTATTATATTTGATTGTAAAGAAGAAAGTTAAAATTTATTTTTTTTTTGTGTTATACTTAATATATTTAATAAAGTGATTTCAATTCCTATTTTTGGGTTAGGTAAAAATTTTAGTTCTTTAATTCCTGATACTATAATTTTATAGTAATTTCTTAAATCTTCATAATCAATTAGTTTAGAAATTTTTAATAATTTTTTTTGATATAATGATTCTATATAATTATCATTTTTAAAACATTTTTTAAAGATAATAATATTATGTAAAATTTCTAAAATTTTTGTTAATATTGTACTTAATTCAATATTAGTTTTATATATTTTTGTTAATAATAACATAACATTAAAAGTATTTTTTTCAAACACAGATATGATGATTTTTAATGCTTGTTCTTTACTTAGGAAATTAAATATATTTGTAAGAATAGATTCTTTTATTTCATTCCCTCCAATCATTATAGCTTGTTCAGATAAGTTTAGTGCATCTCGGATACTTCCTTGAGATTCTTTAGCAATAATTTTTAGAGCTT
This sequence comes from Buchnera aphidicola (Phyllaphis fagi), assembly GCF_964058955.1. Taxonomy (GTDB): domain Bacteria; phylum Pseudomonadota; class Gammaproteobacteria; order Enterobacterales; family Enterobacteriaceae; genus Buchnera_L; species Buchnera_L aphidicola_AI. The sequence continues at coordinate 350,712 of NZ_OZ060370.1, read as the reverse complement.
TTTTTTCAAAAACAATTTTTTCTTTATTTAAAATATTAGATAAATGTTCTATTATTTGTATAATACTTATTTCTTTAAAGTTAAAATATATACATCTAGATATAATGGTTTTTGGTAATTTTCTAATTTCTGTTGTAGCTAAAATAAATTTTACATATTTTGGTGGTTCTTCAAGGTTTTTTAATAATGCATTGAAACTATATTTTGATAACATATGTACTTCATCAATTAAATATATCTTAAATTTTCCTTTAGTTGGTTTGTACTTTACTGTGTTTAATAATTCTTTAATATCTTCTACTTTAGTTTTGGAAGCAGCATCAATTTCTATTAAATCAGGAAAACATCCTTTTTGAATATCTTTACAATTTGAACATATTTGGCAAGGATACATTTTTATTCCAGTATTACAATTTAAACTTTTAGATAAGAGTCGTGCAAAAGTAGTTTTTCCTGTTCCTCTAGTTCCTGATAATATCCAGGATTGATGAATTTTATTGAATAAAAATCCATTTTTAATAGCAGTTAATATATATTGTTGACCAATAATTTCAGAAAATGAGTTTGGTCTCCATTTTCTTGCTAGAATTTGATAATGCATTTTAATTTTTTGTAATATATTTAAAATATATATTATAATAATATATAAATTGATTATTTGTAATAATAATTATATTTTTTATACATTATTATGAATAATTCAATTACTTTTATAATATATGAAATGTTAGTATAGAGTATAAGAATTATTTTAGGATTTGTTAGTTATTAATATTTTTTGTATATTTAAATACACGTATGGGTGTTTAGAATAAGTGTCTCAATTAAATAAATTACAGATCTTTATATATATCTACACAGTCTTGTAATAAATATAATAAATTTTAGGTTTTTAAAAATTTTATAATTATTAATAGTATCATGATTTATAGGGATAGTTGTGAATTATACATTTTGTAATATATTCCTCGTTTTTTTATTAATTGTTTATGATTTCCTTTTTCAATAATTTTTCCTGTTTTTAAAACAATAATTTTATCAGCATGTACAATAGTTGATAATCTATGTGCAATAATAATTAAAGTAGTGTATTTTTTTATAGATAATAATATTTTTTGTATTGATTGTTCTGTTTCTGGATCTATATTTGCTGTTGCTTCATCTAATATTAGAATTTTTGGATGTAACATTAATATTCTAGCTATAGAAATTAATTGTTTTTGTCCAGCTGATAAATTATTACCTTGTTCGTCTAATATAGTATATAATTTTTTAGGCATACATTTAAAACAAGAATGTAATTTTACTTTTTTTAAAACTTTCCATACTTTTTCTTCAGATATGTTTTTACCTAATGTAATGTTAGATAAAATAGTTCCAGAAAAAATTACTGGTTCTTGCTGTACCATATATATTCCATTTCTTAAAACATGATAACTTAATGTTTGTAGTAAACGTTGATCTAACATGATTGTTCCATGAGTTACTGGATAATAACCCATAATTAAATTAGCTAAAGTGCTTTTTCCACTTCCAGTATGTCCAATTAAAGCAATAAAATTGTTTGAAGGTATATTTAAATTGATATTTTTTAAAATTATAGGTCCATTTTTTTTATATGAAAAATTTAAATTACAAATTTTTATATTTCCATTTTTAAATTTTTTTAAATCATTTCCATATTTTTGTTTTTTTGAATCTATAAGTTTAAAAATTCTTTCTCCTGCTACCATAGATTGTTGTAAAATAGATTGTTGTGTTGTAATAGAAATTAATGGTTCATTTAGTCTGTTAAGGTAACTAATGAATGCATATAGTGTACCTACTGTAAAAGATCCAACAGGAGATAAGCTGAATACAGTAATTAATGTACATAAAACAAAAGAAGAAAATAAATTTAATAATGGTCTTAATAATAGTCCATCTAATTTTAATATTTTCATTTTAGTATTGTAATGTAATTTACTAGTATTTTTTATAGATTGTTTAAATCTTAATTGTTGAGAAAATTGTTGTATAATTAATATTCCGTTAATGATTTCATTAAATTCATTATTAATTTTAGCTAAATATGATCGAATATTTCTTAGTATAGGTTTACTATAATGTTGATATGTAAATATTACAATAATTACTAATGGAAATAACATCATAGATACAATGGCCATTTTCCATTGCATAATAAACATTGTAATTGACATAATAAAGATTAATGAAATGCTTCTAAAAATTGTATTTAATACAGTATCATATAATTCTTTAATTACTTCTGTATCATTAGTAATTTTTGATATAATTTTACCAATAGGTTGTATATGGAAATTTTGTAATGGTTGTAATAAAGCGGATTCCATTACTTCTAATCTTAATTTTTCTATAATTTTAATTGCTATTTTATTAAATATTAACATTTGAACATAATTTAAAATAATAGACATATTTTGTAATATTATAAAAGTAGAAAAAATTATTAAAATTATTTTTCTATTTAAATTATGTTGTGTTAAAATATGATTTAAAAAATAACTGATTAATACTGGTCCTAATATTTCTGATATAGAAGCAATTAATAGTAATAAAAAAGCTAAGAGAAATGATTTTTTCCAGCAAATTCCATAAGTCAACAGACGTTTAAGAATAGGCCAACCTTGAAAGAAATTAGCCATTTATGTGTTCCTTGTTTTTAATTTAATATATTTAATAATCTATAATTAATTTTTGATGATGGTACATATTACTATACCAATTTTCATATTTCATTAATTGGTTATGTGTTCCAAATTGTTCAATAGATCCATTTTTTATAATAAATATATTATCTACTTGGTTGAATATAGATAATTTATGTGATGTTATAATAATAGTATGGTTATTTTTTTTCCAATTTTTTATATTATTTAATATTATATTTTGTGTTTGACCATCTACTGCAGATAATGCATCATCTAATATTAAAATTTCTGATTTTAATAATAATGCTCTTGCAATAGAAATTCTTTGTTTTTGACCACCTGATAACATAATACCTCTTTCTCCAATATTTGTGTTATAACCATCAGAAAAGTTTATGATATCTTGATGTATGTTTACTAGTTTTGATACATATTCTATATCTTGTTGAGATGCATATGGATTACCTAATGATATATTATTTTTGATAGTATCGGAGAATAAAATAGAATTCTGATTCACTACAGCTAATTTCGTTCTCCAATGGTTAATTTTAAAATTAAATATTGAAGAAGAATTATATAGAATATCTCCTTGTGAGATATTTAAATTTCCTTGAATCAAATTTAATAAAGTACTTTTTCCACTTCCTGTTGGTCCGCATAATCCAATTATTTGATTAAAATGAATTTTAATAAAAATATTTTTTAGTGTAGGTTGTATTTTTTTTGGAAAATTAAACTTTAGTATATTGACAGTTAATGTTCCATGTTTTTCTAAAATTTTTTGGTTACCATGTTTAATAAAATCATCTTTATTGATAATTGACTTTATTCTATTCCATGCTGCACCTCCTCTTTCTAATATATTGAACATCCATGCTAGAGCTAACATAGGCCAAATCATTAACCCTAAATACATAATAAAACTTGTAAGTTGTCCAATTGTAATATTTTTATGCCAAACTAATACACTACCCATAGAGATAGCTAATAAATTAGATAATACAATAGAGAAATGAATAATTGGGTCAAATTTAGCATCTATTCTAGAAACTTTTATGTTTTTTTTACTTGTATATTGTGCGATTTTTTTAAATTTTTTTATTTCATTTTTTTCTAAACCAAATCCTTTAATCATATGAATATTTTTTAAACTTTCTTGTGTTTGATTATTTAACTCAGAAAATGATGCTTGTGATTTTTTAAAAGCATAATGTAATTGTTTTCCAAATCTTGTAATAATTATTGCCATAATAGGCATAGGTAATAATGAAATAAATGTTAATTTCCAATCTATTTGTATTATCATGATAATTAATACTGAACAACCTGTAACTAATGAATCTACTAATGTTAACACCCCTTCACCTGCTGCAAAGACCACTCTATCTACATCACTTGTTGCTCGAGCCATAAGATCTCCAGTACGATGATTAAGATAAAATAGTGCATTTTTTTTACTTAAATATGAATATATTTTTACTCGAAGCTCGATAGCTAATTGATATGCTGCTCCAAATAATAAAATTCTCCATATATATCTTAAAATATATACTGTAATTGATGTGAGAAGTATTGTTCCAATCCAATAATATAGTTTTATTCCGTATTTTTGTTTTTTTAATATTGAATCTATTAGAATCCCTATTAATCTAGGTGGTAGAAGTTGTAATATGGCTATTATAATTAATAAAATAACAGATCCTAAATATCGTTTCCATTCTTTAATAAAATACCAATTTATTTGATTAAATAATTTCACAAAAAAAATCCTAATTTTAGATTATGTTGAATTAGATATATTATTGGCATAATGATTATATAATTTAAAATAGATATAAAAGTAAAATATTTTAAAAATATAATTATTTTTTTAATATAAATAATTTTTATTAATTTACATGTTAATATATTTTTGTAATGTATAAAAATGTATAATATTTTAAAGATTTTATCTATATATTTTATACTTTACATAATATAGTTATATTAATATAATTTTATATTTATTTTTATAATCATGGCATTAAGATTTAAATATTTTTTATTTTAGTTAAATTTTTTAATAATGTTGTTGTAATATTGTGATAGTTATTTTTTTTAAATTTTATAAATAATATGTTTTTTTCTTGTTTTGTAAAAATGTTATTATATTCTATTTTTTTTATTGCAATAATTAATATATTCCCATTTTTAATATGTATAACAATATATTTTGGTTGATTTCTGATAAAATTTAAAATTGAAAATATATTTTTTTCGTATTTATTTTTGGAATATATTTTAATAAGATTAAAATTTAATTTATTTTTTTTAAGTAAATAATAATTATTTTTTTGTATTTGATAGATAATATTTAGACTTTTGTTATTGATTATGTTTTTTGATTTTTTAATTTTAATATATTTAATAATTTGATTTTTTATTTTTTTTATAGGTAGTAATTTTTGTGGTTGATATTTTTGTATATTTAATATGATAAAATTTATTTTATTTAATGATAATAATATTGTTTTATTAAAAAACATATTATTTTTATTAAATATAAATTTTTTGATTATTTGAAAATTTATTTTTTTTGGAATATTATTTCGAGTACAGTAATATGTATATTGTTTTGTAGCATATTGTATAGAATTATTTTGATGTGTTATATTAATAATATTTTTTGTTTTATTATTATGAATATTTTTTATTTTTTTATTATGATTTTGGGTGAGTCCATATAATTTAATAATAAAAAAATTAGAATGATATTTAATTAAATTAGATATTTTATTTTTTGTATTAATTTTTATATTTGTAATATTATTATTTAATTTATTTTTTTTAATCCATAATGAATCGGTTATATTCATTATATTTTTAAAAATGAATAATTGATTTTTTAAAAGATCGAAAATTTTTATTTTTTTTTTTATGATTTTATTTAATATTTTTAGTCCATATTGTTTATTTTTAAATATAATAATAATATATCTTTTTTTATTTAAAATATTATGATTGTTTATGTATTGTTTATACCATAATTTTATGTATTTTCCTTGGTATTTAGTATTTATTTTTTTTTTTTGGAATTGTATAATTTTTATTATAAATTTTTCATTATATATAAATTTTTTTTGATTTTTTTCATAATGAAATTTTATTTCTTGATTTAAAATTTTTTGTTTTTGAATCAAGGGTTTAATTTTTATTTGTATAAGTTTTATAATTTTTTTTTCTGATATAGCTTGTAAAATATATTTTTTTTCATTTTCTAATATAAAATCTGAATAAATAATGGTTTCTATTATTTTTTTTATTACTTTTTTATATTTTATAATATTAATATACTTTTGATTATCTAAATTATTTTGGTTAATAAATTTAATATATTTATATTTATTAAATATATGATATATTTTGAATTTAGAATTATTCATAACATTATTTATAATTGCTTTTTTATGAATATCTATATTAAATGTGTTAAAATATTTTTTTAAAGTGTTTTGGTATATTATTTGTGATAATACATATTCATATGTTCTTTTAATATATTGAAAATTATTTCTTATGTAATAAAAGTTTTTACCAAACATTTGAATATGTTGTTTTGTGTGATATTGATATAAATTTTTTATTATTTTCAAATCTATTTTATAAGAATAAATTTGAAAAATAGGGAAATTATATTTATTTGTAATATAGAAATTAATACTATTAAATATTATAGAAATGATAATAATAGTTAAAATACAAAAAAGTATAACTTTTTTTATTGTTATATTTTTTTTAATCATATTAACCTTTGATTTTAAAATATTTTATGGTTAATTGTATATTTAAATATTTGTAAAATAATAGAATTATAAAATATAAAACAGATATTTATATTATATTAATATAGTTTTTAAAAAGATAATATGTGTATTATTTTAAATTTTTTATAATATAAGGTTGATTTATTAAAGATAAAATCAATGCTTCTTTTATAGTTTTAATCGGATATATAACTAAATTTTCAAGAATATTATTTGGTATTTCTTCTAAATTATGTTTATTTTGATATGGAATAATTACAATTTTTATTTTACCTCGATGTGCTGCTAATAGTTTTTCTTTTAATCCTCCAATTGGTAAAACTTTTCCATTTAGTGTAATTTCTCCTGTCATAGCAACATCTGATCTAACAGGATTTTTAGTAAGTGAAGAAATAATAGAAGTACAAATTGCAATACCTCCACTTGGTCCATCTTTAGGTGTTGATCCTTCTGGAATGTGTACATGTATATCGTATGTTTCATAAAAATGGGATTGTATTCCTAATTTTTTTGATTGTGAACGTACGACAGTTAATGAGGCTTGAATAGATTCTTTCATAACTAAACCTAATGATCCAGTATAAATCAGTTTTCCTTTTCCAGGTATACATTCAGTTTCAATAGTTAATAGATCACCTCCTATTTCTGTCCATGCTAATCCAGTCACTTGTCCAATTTGATTAACATTTTTAGATGTTCCATAATTAAATTTTTTTATTCCTAAAAAATTTTTTAAATTTTTATCGTTAACTATGATATGTTTTATATATGTATTAAGTAAAATTTTTTTTACTACTTTTCGGCAAATTTTAGCAATTTCTTTTTCTAAACTTCTAACACCTGATTCTCGAGTATAATATTGTATAATGTGTTTAATAGCATTATCAGAAATTGTAATTTCATGTTTTTTTAAAGCATGTCTATTAATTTGTTTTGGTTTTAAATAATTATAAGCTATATTAAATTTTTCATCTTCAGTATAACTAGAAACGTGAATTATTTCCATTCTGTCTAATAATGGTAATGGAATATTCATTGAATTAGCAGTAGCAATAAACATAACATTTGATAGATCGTAATCTAATTCTAAATAATGATCATTAAAATGTATATTTTGTTCTGGATCTAATACTTCTAATAGTGCTGAAATTGGATCTAAACGAATATCATGAGACATTTTATCAATTTCATCTAATAAAAAAAGTGGATTTTTTACTCCAACTTTAGTGATATTTTGAATAATTTTCCCTGGCATAGATCCAATATATGTTCGTCGATGTCCTCTAATTTCTGCTTCGTCGTGTACTCCTCCTAATGCCATACGAATATATTTTCTTCCAGTAGCTTGAGCAATAGATTTTCCTAAAGATGTTTTTCCGACTCCGGGAGGACCAATTAAACATAAAATAGGGCCTTTTATTTTGTTTGTTCTAATTTGTACTGATAAATGTTCTAAAATTCTATCTTTTACTTTTTCTAATCCAAAGTGATCTCGGTCAAGTATTATTTGAGCTTGGTGAATATCTTTTTTAATTTTACTTTTTATAGTCCATGGTACTTTGATAATCCAATCAATATATCCTCGTATTACAGCAGCTTCTGCAGATGTAGATGACATCATTCTCAATTTTTTTAATTCTAATAATGCTTTATCTTTTACAATTTTCGGTATTTTTAGTAAGTTAATTTTTTCTAATAATAAATCGTTTTCGTCTATGATATTTTCTACATTACCTAATTCTTGTTGAATTGCTTTAATTTGTTCATTTAAATAAAATTCTTTTTGACTTTTTTCTATTTGTTGTTGTATACGATTTTTAATATTTTTTTCTATTTTTAATAACTCTATTTCTGATTCTATGATTAAAACTAAATATTCTAATCTTTGTTCTATATTAATCAGTTCTAGCATTTTTTGTTTTTCATCTAACTTTAATGATACATGAGATGATATAATATCAGCTAATTTTGTTGGATTATTAATAGTAGAAAATGAAGTTAATATTTCTTTTGGAATTTTTTTATTAAATTGAATATATTTTTCAAATTTATCTAAAATTATTTTTATTAATACTTGTATTTCTTCAGGATTATTATATTTAGAATGTATTATTTCAATTTCACCTGTTAAATAAATATCATTTGTATTTAATTGATGAATTTGACCTCTTTTTAATCCTTCCACTAATACTTTTATTGTTCCATCTGGTAGTTGTAATGTTTGTACAATAGACGCTATAGTTCCTATTGGAAATATTTCATACATATGTTTAGGTTCTTCTGTATTAGCTTCTATTTGTGTTACTAACATAACTTTATTATCATTTTTTATAGAAACTTCAATAGATTTTATAGATTTTTCACGACCTACAAATAATGGTACAACTGTATTAGGACATATGACTATGTCACGTAATGGTAATACAGGCATTATAATACGTTTAAGACACTCAGAATTCATAGAGTTCTCGCTTTTATAGTAGTATCTTTTTAAAATAATATAAGTAATAAGACATTTAAATTTTATGATATATTAAATGTATAATAATTATAATATTTAATTTTATTTGTTTTATTTATTAAGTTAAAAATATTATATATATTAAAATCTATTGAATATTTTTATATATTATAGTTGGTTGAATATGTTTTTGAATTGTTAGTTTATTTATTAATACTTTTTTTACATTTTTCATTGAGGGTAATTCATACATTGTATCTAATAAAATATTTTCTAATATTGATCTTAACCCTCGAGCACCGGTTCTTTTTTTTAATGCTTGTTTTATAATTTCTTGGATTGCATTTTCTTCAAATTCTAATTTTATTTTTTCAAAAGAGAACATTTTTTGATATTGTTTTATTAATGCATTTTTTGGTTGAGATAATATTTTATATAACATATTTTTATCTACATCATTTAATGTAACGATAATTGGTAGACGACCTATAAATTCTGGAATTAATCCAAACTTAATTAAATCTTGTGATTCTATTTTTTTTATAATATTTTTTTTATTTTTTAATAAATCATTTTTTTTTATTGTTGCATGAAAACCAATATTTGTTTTATTTTTTAATCTTTTATAGATAATTTTATTTAAACCAGAAAATGTTCCACCACATATAAATAATATTTTTGATGTATCAATATATAAACATTTTTGTTGCGGGTGTTTTCGATTACCTTGAATAGGAACAGATATTAATGTTCCTTCTATAAGTTTTAGTAATGCTTGTTGAACCCCTTCACCAGAAACATCACGTGTAATGGAAATATTATCAGATTTTTTAGATATTTTATCAATTTCATCAATATATATAATACCTGTTTCTGCTATAGAAACATTATAATTACATTTATGAAGAAGTTTTTGAAGAATAGTTTCAACATCTGATCCAACATATCCTGCTTCAGTTAAAGATGTAGCATCAGCTATAGCAAATGGAATATTAAGTAATTTGGCTAATGTTTCAGCTAATAAAGTTTTTCCACTTCCTGTTGGACCAATTAATAATATATTACTTTTTCCTAATTCGATATTTTGATTATTATTTGTATCTAAAATACGCTTATAATGATTATATACTGCTACAGATAATACTTTTTTAGAATTTTTTTGACCTATAATATATTTATTTAAATTTTTATATATTTCTTTAGGTTTAGGTATATTTTTCAAATTTATTGTATCTTTTATATATAATGTATCTTCATTCAGGATTTCATTACATAGTTTAACACATTCATTGCATATATATACTGATGGTCCTGAAATTATTTTTTTTACATTTTTATGATTTTTTTTACAAAAGGAACATAACAATTCATCATTTTTTTTTTTGTGTGTATTATCTTGCATGCACTTATTCTCTTATAATGATTATATATCAAAACTGTAAAAATTATTGAATTATCAATTTTAATAAATATATAAGTGAATATATTTTATTACTGTATTGAGTAATTAAGAATGTTTTATTTTTCTAGATTGTAGTATAGAATCAATTAATCCATATTTTATAGCTTCATGAGCATTTAGAAAACAATCTCGTTCTGTATCTTGTTCAATTTTTTTTATTGAGTTTCCAGTATGATAAGATATAATTTGATTAATCTGGTTTTTAGTTTTTAAAATTTCATTTGTATGAATTTCAATGTCTGATGCTTGACCTTGATATCCACCTAATGGTTGATGGATCATAATTTTTGAATTATTTAAACAAAATCTTTTTCCTTTTGTTCCAGCACATAATAATATTGCTGCCATCGAACAGGCTTGACCAATACAAATAGTGTTTATATCGGAGCTAACAAATTGCATAGTATCATAAATTGATAATCCGGATGTGATGATACCACCAGGAGAATTAATATATAAAAATATATCTTTTTTAGGATTTTCTGATTCAAGAAATAATATTTGTGCAACAATAATATTAGACATGTTATCTTCTATGTTGCCGGTGATAAAAATAATTCTTTCTTTTAATAAACGTGAATATATATCATATGAACGTTCTCCTCGAGATGTTTTTTTAACAACCATAGGAATTAAATTTATAGTATTTTTAATATTTTTTTTATATGACATGATAATTCTTATTTTTAATAATTTTAGTAATATTATATAAATAATATATATTATAGTAAATTAAATTGTTTATTGATAATTTTCGCTTCTTTAAGATTACATTTTTTTTTAATTATTGAACATGATTTTAATATGAAATTATATATTTTATTTTTTAAAATTATATTATGTATATTTTTTATAGTGTCGTCTTGATTAAAATCAAATGGAATATTTTGAAACATATTCTTTTTATCTAATTGATTAAAAAATTTTTCAATTTCTACTTCGGTAACTTTAATTTTTTTTTGATTTATAATAGATTGCATAATTAAAAAAGTGTTTATTTGTTTTATTGATTTTTGTTTAATATTTGTCCAATATATTGATTCTAAAATATTTCCTTTTTTTTGAATATATTTTTGATGTAGTATATTTTTTATAATATTTATTTCTTTTTGTAATAAGAAATTAGGTATACTAATAGTATGCATATTAGTTATTTCTTTAATATATTGATTTATTAAATATTCTTGGTTTAAATTATTAATTTCTTGTTTTATATTATTTTTAATAAAAATGTGTAATTTTTTAATATCATTATCAATTTTAAATTTTTTCATTAAATATTGTATAAATTTTTCTTTTGAAAAAAGTGTAGTTGGTTGTTCTATGTTCAAGATTTGTGCTTTAATATGTATTTTTTTTCCTTGTAATATTAATTCTGGATGTTCTTTATGTATTTGAATATCTATTTCTATACAATCACCTATTTTTTTATTAATAATTTTTTCTTCTAATTGTGGAATAGTTTTTTGTATATTGGTAATATATTGATATTGAAATTGATTATGATAATTTTTATTTTGAAGAGTACAATTTAAGAAAATTTGATTATTTTTTTGAACGGGTTGGTTGGTTGATTTCCAGATGATTTTTTCATGTCTGAGTTTTTCAATTATTTTTTGAATATTTAATTTATCAAGTTTAATGGATAATTTTTGTATTTTTATGTCTTTTAATTTTTGAAAATTAATTTTTGGAAAGTGATAAAATTCTACAGAATAAATTAAATTGTGATTATTATTGCATTGATTAATAGTAATTTTGGGATTATTAATAATATTTATTTTTTTTATTTTGATAATTTTTTTTAAATTTTCGTGCATAATCTTGTTTATTATTTTTTTTTTAATTAATTCTCCATATCTATTTTCAATAATATTAATAGGTGTTTTATTTTTTCTAAATCCGTTAATTATAGTATTTTTTTGTGTTTTAATTATTTCTTCTTTAATAATCGGTTCGATTTTAGAAAAAGGTATAGTAATTATGATTTTTTTTTTACAATTTTTTAATTTTTCTATATGAAATTTCATGTAATTCCTAGTTTCTAAAATGTTAGTTGTAAAAATATTTATAATTAAATATTTTATATATTAAAGGTTTTAAAATTATTTTATAAATTAAAATTATATAATAATTTATTTTTCAAATTTTTATTTATATCTAAAATTTTATATTACATATAATGTAATATATCATTATTTATTTTGATATTGACATATTATTTTATTTGTATAATTCATTTTTTTTTTATTCCATTCATGTATAGTATATGTATATATAGAAATTGCATAAATTGTATTATTTATTTCATTAGATAATATAGAATGTACTTGTTTATGTCTTTTAAATAAAGTTTTTCCAATGAATTTATTACTGACAATAAATATTATAATATTTTTTTTATTGTCTTTCATTGTATGATATACACTATTATCATAAATTTTAATATATTTAGGTTGAAAATAATCTTTTATTTTTTTTATCATAATTTTTAATTTTTTTGTATTGTAATATTTCAGTGAATAATTGTGTAGTTTTATATTTTAAAATATCAATGTATTTATTAAAATTCAAGCATAATATGATATTTTTACATATAATTTTTTATTTTTAATTGTTTATATTTAAATATAATATGTAATATATTTAAAATATATTTTGAGGATGTATAATGTGTTTAATTTTTAAAAGTATGGTATTAGTATTTGGAATATTTTTATATAATGGATATCGTAATTCTATTTTTTATCCGGTTAGTACAATATTAAATGAACAACATAAGTTAATTTTTATAGCATTTTTAATTATGTTAATAATTGTTTTACCTGTTATTTTTATGACATTTTTTTTTTCTTATAAATATAGTTCTGAAAATATTTCTAATGAATATAATCCTGATTGGTCACATTCCAATAAAGTTGAGTTAATTATTTGGATTATTCCTATTATTATAATTATTTTTCTTGGGATAATAGCTTGGAAATCGTCACATACTTTAGATCCTAAAAGACCTATTATTTCAAATAATCGTCCTATTGTTATTAATGTAGTTGCATTAGATTGGAAATGGTTATTTATATATCCTAAGAACAATATTGCTACTGTTAATGAAGTTATATTACCTATAAATACTCCAATTATTTTTCATATTACTTCATATTCTGTTATGAGTTCTTTTTTTATTCCTTCTTTAGGTAGTCAAATTTATGCAATGCCGGGTATGAAAACAACACTTCATTTAATTTCAGATATTCCAGGAAAATATCATGGATTATCTGCAAATTATAATGGTTTTGGATTTTCTAATATGAAATTTAATGTTTTTATTTTACCTAATAATAATATCTTTAATTTTTGGATTAAAAAAATTCAAGATTCATCTAATACATTAAATACTATTAAAAAATTTAAAAATTTATCTAATCCTAATGAATTTTGTACAGTAAAATATTTTTCTAGTGTTTATGATGGATTATTTAGAAAAATAGTAAATCAATCTGTATAATTAATTTAATTTATATTATATAAAATATCAAATTTTAATATATATAATTAAAATTTTATTTTTAAATATTATTGAGGCATTTAAAGTAATGTTGGGAAAATTAACGTTTCATTCTATTCCTTATAATGAACCTATTATTGTAATTACTTTTATTGTTATTATTTTAATAAGTTTATTTATTGTGTTTAAAATTACTCAATTAGGAAAATGGAAATATTTATGGTTAGAATGGTTTACTTCAGTAGATCATAAAAAAATTGCAGTAATGTATTTGATTTTGGCGTTTATTATGTTATTTCGTGGATTTATTGATGCAATAATGATGCGTATTCAACAATTTTTATCTTCTATGGGTAATGTTGGATTTTTACCACCGCATCATTATGATCAGATATTTACTGCACATGGTGTAATTATGATTTTTTTTGTTGCTATGCCTTTAATTATTTCTTTAATGAATTTAGTTATACCATTACAAATTGGTTCACGAGATGTAGCTTTTCCATTTTTAAATAATTTAAGTTTTTGGTTTACAGCTAGTGGTGCTATTCTTATGAATATATCTTTAGGAATTGGAGAATTTGCACAAACAGGATGGTTATCTTATCCTCCTCTTTCTGAAATTCAATATAGTCCTGGAGTAGGAGTAGATTATTGGATTTGGAGTTTACAAATATCAGGTATTGGAACAACATTAAGTGGAATTAATTTTATTGTTACTATTTTAAAAATGCGTGCTCCTGGTATGAATATGTTTAAAATGCCAGTATTTACTTGGACTTCTTTATGTTCTAATATTTTAATTATTGCAGCATTTCCAGTTTTAACTTTAACTTTAATATTATTAAGTCTAGATCGTTATTTTGGATTTCATTTTTTTACTAATGATTTAGGTGGTAATATTATGATGTATGTTAATTTAATTTGGATTTGGGGGCATCCAGAAGTATATATTTTAATTTTACCTGCTTTTGGTGTTTTTTCAGAAGTAGTATCTACATTTTCTAAAAAATCTTTATTTGGTTATGTTTCACTTGTATGGGCTACTATATCAATTACTATATTATCATTTTTAGTGTGGGTTCATCATTTTTTTACTATGGGATCTGGAGCAAATGTTAATTCTTTTTTTGGAATTACTACTATGATTATTGCAATTCCAACAGGGGTAAAAATATTTAATTGGTTATTTACAATGTATCAAGGTCGTATTCGTATACATTCTGCTATGTTATGGACTTTAGGATTTCTAATAACTTTTACGATTGGTGGAATGGCAGGAGTTTTGTTATCTATTCCTGCTATAGATTTTATACTTCATAATAGTGTATTTTTAGTTGCTCATTTTCATAATGTTATTATTGGGGGTGTAGTGTTTGGTTGCTTTTCTGGAATTACATATTGGTTTCCAAAATTTTTTGGTTTTTCATTAAACGAAAAATGGGGAAAACGTGCTTTTTATTTTTGGATTTTTGGATTTTTTATGGCTTTTATGCCTTTATATTATTTAGGTTTTATAGGTATGACTCGTCGTTTAAGCCAAAATATTGATCATAAATTTCACACCATGTTAACTATTTCTGTAATTGGAGTAATATTAATTGCTATAGGAATATTATGTCAAATGATTCAATTATATATTTCTATCAAAGATAGAAATATAAATAATCATTTTCATTGGGATCCATGGGATGGTAGGACTTTAGAATGGTCTATTCCTTCTCCTCCTCCAATATACAATTTTGCACATATTCCTATTGTTGCTAGTATTGATGATTTTTGGTATAAAAAACAATTAGGTATATTACCAAAAAAAAATAATTTATATCATGATATTCATATGCCTAAAAACACTTCTTTGGGAATAATTTTAGGATTTTTATCTTTATTATTTGGTTTTTCAATGGTGTGGCATATATGGTGGATTGGTATGATATCCTTATTATTAATGTGTATTATATTTTTACAATATACTATACATATAAATAGTTATTATATATCTAGTCAAGAAGTAAAAAATATAGAAGATCAGTGTTTGAGAAATTATAAACAGGATTAATATGATTAATAATAATATTCATAATATAAGGGAAGACAATAATACTACTGATAGAAAATTATTTGGTTTTTGGATATATTTAATGAGTGATTGTATACTTTTTTCCACAATGTTTGCAGTATATTGTGTTATGTTAAATAATATAGTATTACATTCTATGTTTTTGAATTTAAAATTTGTTTTTTTTGAAACATGTTTATTATTATTGAGTTCTATAACTTATGGTATATCAGTCGTAAGTTTTAAATATAATAAAATATTTTTTGTTTATATATTTATAGTAATTACTTTTTTTTTAGGTTTAAGTTTTGTTTCTATGGAATTATATGAATTTAAGCATTTAATTCAATTAGGATTTACTCCAAAAAAAAGTGGGTTTTTATCTTCTTTTTTTACATTGATTGGATTGCATGGTATTCATGTGATTGTAGGATTATTATGGATGTTAGGAATTATTTTTCAAATCATACAATTTAATTTAAATAGTTTAATTTATGTACGTATGTTATGTCTTGGATTATTTTGGCATTTTTTAGATATAATTTGGATTTGTGTATTTACAGTAGTGTATTTATTAGGAAGTATATAATGAAAAATGATATTAGTCATAATAATATATTAAATAAAGAAATTAAATTTTATATTATAGGCTTTTTTATTTCTTTTATATTAACTATTATTCCCTTTATTTTAGTAATTAAAAAAAAATATTTTTATTCAAAAAATTTTTTATTAATAGTATTAGTGTTATCTGCATGTTTACAAATTCTTGTTCATTTAAAATATTTTTTACATTTAAATTTTTCTAAAAAAAATTATTGGAATTTGATTTTTTTAATTTTTTCAATAATAGTAATCTTTATTATTATACTAGGTTCAGTATGGATTATGTGGAATTTACATCATAATTTATCTAATTATTAAGATTATTTACATGATTAAACATTATTTTAAATTAATTAAACCTGGTATCATTATTGCAAATTTAATATCGGTAACAGGTGGATTTTTTTTTGCTTCATATAATTATATTAATATTAATATGTTATTTTATACTTTATTGGGTACAGCATTAGTTATTGCTTCAGGGTGTTTATTTAATAATATTATTGATATTGATATTGATAAAAAAATGGTTCGTACAAAAAATAGAATATTATTGCAATCATTACATTTTATATTATATATTAAGATATTAGGTATATTTTTTTTATTATTAGGATGTAGTATATTATTTTTAAAAGTGAATATATTATCTTCATTATTATCTGTTATTGGGTTTTTAATTTATGTTGGTATGTATAGTTTATATATGAAAAGAAGAACTATGTATTCTACTATAATTGGTAGTTTATCTGGATCTATTCCTCCACTTATTGGATATTGTTCTGTTTCTCATATTATTGATTTTAAATCTATATTATTATTTATAATTTTTTCTTTATGGCAAATTCCACATTCTTATTCTATTTTAATTTTTTATATTGAAGATTATAAAAGATCTAAAATACCAGTTGTTTCTATAAAGAAAGGAATATTAAAAACAATTATAGATATTATTTTTTATATATTTTTATTTTTTATGTTTATTATTTTACTTTATATATTTAAATATATTAGTTTAATATTTATGATGATATTATCTGTATTAAATATTTTTTGGTTGTGTATATCTTGTTTATGTTATTTATTTTATAAGCATAGTTGTTATTTTAGATTATTATTTTATTGGTCTATTTTTGTTATTTTTACTTTAAATTTTATGTTTATTTTAAATTTTTTTAAATATATTTAAAATAACTTTAATGTGTTTTATAGAATTAATTTCTTTAATGCATTTAAATTAATTTTATAAACATATTTTATTATTTGGTAAACCAGCAATTTTATTAGCTTGTTTAGTGATTCCTTTTGGAAAAAGTGATAATAAATATAAATTGTTGCCTTGATTATATCCTATTTTTTTTTGTATTATTTTTAGTAATATACGATTAGTAGGGTTAATATTATATTTTAAATAAATTTTTCTTATTAAATATATAATTTCCCAATGTTTTTCGGTCATAGTAATACATTCTTTATGTGCAATTTTTAAAGCATACAAAGTATTCCATTTTTTTATTTTCATATTTTTGTTAATTTTTTGTATATGGTATATTTTAAAATTATTTTATTGAAATTTTAGTTATTTAATGATTATAAATATATTTTAATTGAAATATATATTTATTTTTAATTTTATGAATATATAATAAATAACATTAGAGTGAAGTAATTTTTGAATAAATAAAATTCATTTTGTTTATAAATATATTATTAATTTTATTTACATACTAATATAATATATTTTAAATATTTTATTAGTATATTTGTAAATTGAGGTTAAAATATATTATTAGATATAATTTATTTTTTAACAATTTTTATTATAATATTTTATATAATAAAATATAAGAATTTTATTGATTATGCAATATTTATTATAAGCAATGTTATATATTGTTTATTACATTATTAACTTATATACAATATGTATTCATTTCATTTATACTGACTAAAATACAATATTACACCTATTTTCAAAAAATTATGTAAAATTATTTTTTGAGGTATTATTTTTTTATTTTTTTTATTATGAAATTTTATATTTTTTTATTATTATATTTAGTTTTTGTATTTAGTATTTACTGATATGAATATATATTATATATTTATTTATAGTGATAGTTATATTTTTATTTTTAATAAATATTAGAAAATAAAATACTGAATTATTGAAAATATGATATTTAAAATTATATTTTAATATTTCATAATTTATATGTTATTTTTAATGTATATTATTATTTTTAATAAAATTATTAATATATTTTTTAAATAAATATTAGAATTATATCTTATTATTATGATGTTAATATATTGTTAATTATTGTATTTGTAATGCAATATATGAAATATATGTAATTTATATTTTATATAAATGTAAATATTTAGTGTTGTGATTTTTATGAATAGTGATTTTATTTTATAGATATAAAATATTATCATAGATATATTCAATATATATATTATATAAATATTTGTATGTTATAAATATTTTTATTTATTGAATATACTATAATAATATTAAGTAATTGTGATGTAATTATTTTATATTTTTTTAAATCTTATATTATTTACTGCTCTATCTAAAACACCATTAATAAATTTATAACTATATTTAGAACCGAAAAATTTAGCTAGTTCTATTCCTTCATTAATTAATACTTTATAAGGTATATCTAATCTTTTTAAAAGCTCATAAAAAGAAAGACGTAGTATTGCTTTTTCAATTTGATCGACTTTATTTAATTGTCTATTAATATATGGACCAATTAATTTATCTAAATATTGATGATGTAACGTTATTTTTGTAAGTAATTCATGAAAATAAGTTATATCTACTTCTTGTATATTAATTTTTTGCATATATTGCCATTGAATATCTGCAATATCATTTTGAGATACTTGCCATGAGTAAAGTGCTTGTATAATATATTGTCTGGCTTTTTTTCTTGCTTTTGTATTCATATTCAATTTTCAATAAATAATATAGAAATTTTATTAATAAATATTATATAATAAAAATTATTTTTTAATATATTTATTTTTTATTAATGGTGTAAGTATTATCCTTAAATCAGATCCAATAAATTTAATATATTTAAATTTTAATTTTAAAGCTTCATTCAGTTTAATTTTTTTATTCATGATATATAATGATTTAGATGTATGTCCTAGCATTTTTGGGGCAATGTATAAAAATAATTCATCTACGATATTAAGATTTAATAATTGACTAAATAAAGTTGATCCACATTCTATCCATATTTTATTAATTTCTTTTTTTCCTAAAAAGTAAAATAATTTTATAAGGTTTATTTTATTTTTGTAAGATGGTATTATAATTTGTTTAACGTAATTAGGCCAAAAATTTGTATCTTTCTTTAACCTTATTAACCAAATACGTCCTAATTTTTTAATTAATTTGTGGTGTGGTTTAATTTTGTTTTTACTATCTATTATAATTCTTATTGGTTGATTATGATATTTAATGTTATATTTTTCTAACCGTACAGTAAGTAAAGCATTATCTGTGATAACGGTTTGACTAGTACTTAAGATTGCTGAACTTAATGATCGGAAATTATGTACATCTTTTATGGATTTTTTTGAAGTAATCCATTGGCTTTCACCATTATGCATAGCAGTTTTTCCATCCATAGAAGTAGCCATTTTTAATTGAATCCATGGTAACCCAATTGTCATTCGTTTAAAAAATCCACAATTTATTTGTTGTGATTGTTTTAATAAAATACCAGTTGTTACTTTAATTCCTGATCTTCTTAAATATTTTATTCCATTTCCAGAAATATTAGGATTAGGATCGAGTACGGATATAACCACTCTTGATATACCAGATTGAATTAGTGCATTGCAGCATGGAGGTGTTTTCCCAAAATGACTACAAGGTTCTAATGAGATATATGCTGTTCCTTGATATGCTAAATTTCCAGCCATATTTAGAGCATTAATTTCTGCGTGATTAGTATTTGGTTTAATATGCCATCCTATTCCAATAATTTTTTTATTTTTTACAATAATACAACCAACATTCGGATTCGAGTTGGTTGTATGTTGACCCTTTTTAGCTAATGCAATAGCTTTTTTCATATAAAATATATCTATTTTTTTTTCGTAATTTTTTATATCGAAAATTTTTTTCATATTTAATATATAATAAAATTATAATTTTTATTAATGTTATATTATAATTTAATACTTATAAAATTATATTAAGATTTTTGTATAATTTTAATAATATTTATCATTTCTAAAATTGACAGTGCTGCTTCACTACCTCTATTTCCTAATTTTGTTCCTGATCTACTGATTGCTTGTTCAATATTTTCAGTCATTAATATTCCTAATGCAATAGGGATATTTGTTTTTATGCTAATTTCAGATAATTTTGAACTTACTTCCGTTGAAATATTTTCAAAATGAATAGTTTCTCCTTTAATTATTGTTCCTAATGCTATAATTCCGTGATAATTTTGTGAATTAGATATAATATTTGCAATTATTGGTATTTCATAGGATCCAGGTACTTTAATAATATTAATATTTTTATGAGGTACTTTTCCAATTCTTATTAAAGTATCAATTGCACCTGTTAATAAATTTTGATTAATGAAAGTATTAAATCTAGGAACAATAATTGCTATTTTTGATTCTTGTGTTATAACATTTCCTTCTATAATTTTTATTTTTTTTTCTTTAAAATATGTATTTTGAAAATTCATAAAGTTTATTTTCCTAATGTAATAAATATGTTTTCAGTTATAATATATAATAAGTTTAATATAATGATTATATTTAATATTTTAAGCTTTATTTAAAATGATTTTATATTTTTATCTTTAAAAATATTGCTATTTATATAACAATGATGTATAATCGTTAACAGCGGGATGGAGCAGTCTGGTAGCTCGTCGGGCTCATAACCCGAAGGTCGTTGGTTCAAATCCATCTCCCGCAAATAAAATTAAATTTGTTTATATATTTTAATATAAAATTAATTATCTTCTTAAGTTATTGTATTATATATGAAGAATATAAAATTTTTACTATTTCCATTACAATAATCTATTGAATTGAATCTATTGAATTGAATCTATTGAATCTATTGAATTTATTGAAACTATTGAAACTATTGAAACTATTGAAACGATAAATTAAGTCTGTTATATTTAAACAATTTTTATTAAATAATATATTTATGTTTTATTTTTCATGAACTTTTAAAATTTATTCTTAACTTTCATTATTTTAATTATTTATAAATTATTTGAAAGTATTAAGAATCTAATATTTATGGAATATTATTATCATTATTATTATTAATATTTACATTTAATGTATTATATGGAATATTAATGTTATTACGATCTAAAGCTTTTTTAATTTGAGACATAATATCCCAATATACTGTATTTAAATCATTTGTATTACTCCAACATCGAACAATAAATCTCATAGAAGATGGATCAAACCGGCTTAATCCAACCGTAATATCTTTATCTTGTATTACCTTTGGTTCATTTTCAATCACCTCTTTTAGTACTTTAACTACAAAATCTATATCTGAGTCATATGATATATGAACTACAAATTCATTTCTTCTACATGATTCTCTAGAGTAATTAATAATATTATCAGAAGTAATTTTATTATTTGGTACTACAATAATTTTACCATCTAATGTTCTTAATGTTGTATAAAATATATGTACATTTAGTACAGTTCCTGTAGCTCTTCCAAGAACTACGTATTCTCCAGTTCGTAATGGACTTAACAGTATAAGTAATACTCCAGATGAAAAATTAGACAATGATCCTTGTAAAGCTAATCCTATTGCCATTCCAGCTGCTCCTAATATGGCAATAACAGAAGTGGTTTGTACTCCTAATCGGCTTAAAGAAGAAACAATAGCGCATGTGATAATTATATATTTTGATAAAGTGGCGAGAAATTCAGATATTGTAGTATCAATATGTTTAGAAGAAAGTATGATACTTACTCCTTTGGAAATTAATTGAGCAGAAAAAACACCAAATACCATTATAATGATCGCTAAAATAATATTAATAATATGATTGCTGAAAAACATAATTCTGTTGTGAATGATCCAATTTCCAACATAATTAATATTACTAATTACGTTTAATTCTTGCATCTTTATTCCTAATACAAGTAATATTATTGTTATTTATTTAAATGTAAAACAATATTTAAAAAATGTAAATCATTATTTTATATAATTTATATATTTTTTATATTTAAGATCATTAATATATATTATACTTAAAATAAATTATAACAATTTAATTTTTTAAATATTTTGTTTAGTTGAATAGATATAGAATTTTGTGATGCTCTAATCCAAGATCTTGGATCATAATATTTTTTATTTGGTTGATCTATTCCTGTCGGATTGCCTAATTGATTGTGTAGATATAATTTATTTTTTTTGTAGAATTTTAAAATTCCATTCCAGGATGCCCATTGTATATCAGTATCAATATTCATTTTAACTATTCCATATTGGATAGATTCTTGAATTTCAGATGTAGATGATCCTGATCCTCCATGAAAGACAAAATTAATAGGATTTAAATGTAATAAATTATGTTTTTCTTTAATATATTTTTGTGATTTTTTTAAAATTTTTGGTTTTAAAAAAACATTGCCAGGTTTATAAACACCATGTACATTACCAAATGAAGCGGCAATAGTAAAATTTGGACTAATTTGTATAAGTTTTTTGTATGCATAGTGTACTTCTTTTGGGGTAGTATACAATAAAGAAGAATCTATATTATTATTATTAATTCCATCTTCTTCTCCTCCAGTACAACCTAATTCAATTTCTAAAATCATATTAATTTTACTCATTCTTATTAAGTATTTACTGCATATTTCTATATTTTTTTTTAGTTTTTCTTTCGATAAATCAATCATATGTGATGAGAAAATTGGATACCCTGTCTTTTTAAAATTTTTTTCTCCTTGTTCTAATAATCCATCAATCCAAGGAAGTATAGTTTTATGACAATGATCTGTATGTAATATTACTGGTACACCATAATATTTTGCCATTAAATGGATATGGTTGGCTCCAGATATAGAGCCTAATATTTCTTTTTCTGGAGATTGATATTTTAATCCTATTCCAGAAATAAAGGATGATCCTCCATATGAAAATTGTATGATAACTGGCGCTTTTAAATTAGCGGCAGTTTCTAAAACACTATTTATAGAATCAATGTTAATACAATTGATTGCTGGTATTGCAAATTTTTTTTGTTTTGCAAATTGAAATATTTTTTGAATATCGTTTCCAAAAATTATTCCTGGTTTTATAAAATTTAAATTTTCGATCATATGAATTTCCTAAATAAATGTTTAGTATTTTAAATATTTAATTGTTTTTTAAATAAATTGTATTACATTACGTTTTGTAATGTTTTTTTTACCATTTCCAACATATATATAGCAGGTAGTTTATTACCTTCTATAAATTCTAAAAATGCTCCTCCTCCAGTAGATATATAAGATATTTTATCTTGAATATTAAACATATTAATAACAGATAATGTTTCTCCTCCTCCTGCTATAGAAAAAGCAGTACTATCAGCAATACTTTGTGCTAATTCTTTTGTACCTACATTAAAATTAGGAAATTCAAAAACTCCTAATGGACCATTCCATAATATTGTTTTTGATTTTTTGATTATATTTTTAATATTATTAATACTTTTATCACCTAAATCCATAATTTCTTCATTATCATGAATTTCAAATGGTTTTTTAACAATTGCAGGTGATTTGGTTGAAAAACTAGTTCCTACTCTTGAATCAATTGGTATAAGAATATTATATTGATTTCTAATTTCTTTTGCCATATCAATAAATTTAGGTTCATAAAGCGATTGACCAATTCTATAATCAATAGCTAAAAAAGTATTGGCAATAGCACCACCTACTATTACAGTATCTGCTATTCTTGCTAATGATTTTAGTAATTTAAATTTTGTTGATATT
This sequence comes from Buchnera aphidicola (Phyllaphis fagi), assembly GCF_964058955.1. Classification (GTDB taxonomy): domain Bacteria; phylum Pseudomonadota; class Gammaproteobacteria; order Enterobacterales; family Enterobacteriaceae; genus Buchnera_L; species Buchnera_L aphidicola_AI. The sequence continues at coordinate 326,101 of NZ_OZ060370.1, read as the reverse complement.
TTAGATCCTCCTATTACAGCAATCATAGGTCTTCTAGGGTTTTTTAAGGCTGTTCTTAATGCTTTTAATTCTGAAATTAATAAAGGTCCAGCACAAGCTATTTTAGCAAACATGCCTACGCCAAATGTAGAAGATTCTTTTCTATGAGCACTTCCAAAAGCATCCATAACAAAAATATCGCATAAAGCAGCATATTTTTTAGATAATACAATATCATTATTTTTTTCCCCGATATTAAATCGAACATTTTCTAATACTAATAATTCTCCTGAATGAATTTTAATTTTATCAAGATTATTAGAAAAAGAAACTTTATTTTTTTTAAATATTTTTTTTAGATATTCAAATACAGGGAATAAAGAAAATTTTTTTTGATACTTACCTTCTTGAGGTCTGCCTAGATGTGACATAATTATTACTTTTGCATTTTGTTTTAATGCTAATTGAATTGTTGGTATACTAGCTCGAATTCTCATATCTGATGTAATGTGATTATTTTGGATAGGAACATTAAAATCTACTCGTATTAAAATTTTTTTATTGTTTAGATTTAAATCTTCCATATAAATCATATTTTTTCTTTGAATTTTATTTTGTATTATATTTCTATTCATAAATTACTTTTTCTTATTTAAGATTTTATTTATAATAAAATATACTATATTAATAGTATATTTTACTTTTATTGTATTATATCAAAAAAATATTATGTCAATATTAATTATAAATATATAATATTATTTATATTAATTTATAAGTAATATTAAATAATTAATTTGTAAAAAATTTTAAAATAAATTAATATAAATATTATCATATTTATTTTTAATATTATATAAGAAATATTTTAAAATATACCATTTTAATGTATTTATATTTTAAACCATGCAGTCATTCCATCAAGAAACATTTGTGTTGATAACATAATTAATATTAAACCCATAAGTCTTTCTAGAGCATTAACTCCATTTGTACCAAAAAATTTTAAAAAACTACCAGATAATAGTAAAATAATAACAGTCATTCCCCATGAAATAAATAATGATATTAATAAAGCACTCATTTGATTTGAGTATTGATGTGATAATAACATTAATGTTGCTAATAATGATGGACCTGCGACTAAAGGAATAGCTAAAGGTACTAAGAATGGTTCTGATTGATTGATAAGTTCATCATTATCTTTAATATTAGGAAAAATCATTTTAATTGCTATTAAAAATAATATAATACCTCCAGCAATAGATACGGTTTCAGATTTTAAATCAAGTAATGATAATGTTTTTTCTCCAGCTAATAAAAATAATAACATGATTATTAAAGCAATAATCATTTCTCTAATTAAAACTATAAAACGTCTTTTAGGATTTAAATGTTTTAGTACCGACATAAAAATTGGGAGGTTACCAAGAGGATCCATAATTAATATTAATAATATAGTAGTAGAGAATATTTCATTCATTGTTTGACCTATTTATACATTTATTTATGTAATAGTGTATTATTTATATGAAAAATATTTTTTAATTTAGTTGATATATTTTAATATGTATGCTTTATGTTATATATTTTATTTATTAAATTTTATGAACTATAACTATAAGGATCGAATTTTATTTTTTAGAATTTTAATGTTTATTACAAATTGAAATAATAGAATTTTATTTAAATAAAATATTCGTACAATATTATGAAAAAATCAGTTGGTTTTGTGGGTTGGAGAGGTATGGTTGGATCTGTATTAATGAAACGTATGATTGAGGAAAATGATTTTTGTAATATTAATCCAACTTTTTTTTCAACATCTCAAGTAGGAAAAGATGGTCCTAATATTCCAGGAATTATTTATTGTAATTCTTTAAAAAATGCTTATAGTGTTTCAGATTTACAAGAAATGGATATTATTGTTTCTTGTCAAGGGGGCGATTATACTGATATAATTTATAAAAAATTAAGATCTATTGGTTGGATAGGTTATTGGATAGATGCAGCATCTACATTAAGGATGGAAAATGATTCAATTATTGTGTTAGATCCTGTTAATATTCATGTTATTGAAAAGGCTCTTCACCAAGGTATAAAAACATTTGTTGGTGGAAATTGTACTGTAAGTTTAATGTTAATGGCATTAGGTGGTTTATTTTCTCAACAATTAGTAAAAAATATTGTATTTTCTACTTATCAAGCAGCTTCTGGAGCGGGTGCTAATTATATTATAGAGTTATTAAAACAAATGGGATTTTTATATAATTTAATATCTGATGAATTAATATCGAAATCTAATACTATATTAGAAATAGAAAAAAAAATTTCTAATTTTTCAAAAAGTGATAAATTTCCTAAAAATTTTTTTAATGCTCCTTTAGCTGGAAATGTATTACCTTGGATTGATGTAAGTATGGAAAATAATCAAACTCGTGAAGAATGGAAAGTACATCAGGAAATGAATAAAATATTAAATTTAAAAAATATTATACCAGTAGATGGAACGTGTGTTCGTGTTGGAACTTTTCGTTGTCATAGCCAGTCATTTATTATAAAACTAACAAAGGATATATCTATCATTGATATTATTAATATTTTAAAAGAATATAATCCTTGGGTTAAAATTATTCCAAATGATTATAAGTCGACTATAAATGGTTTGACACCATTTTCTGTTACTGGAACATTAGATATTGCTATTGGTCGAATTCGAAAATTAAATATAGGATCTAGATATTTATCTATATTTACAGTAGGTGATCAATTATTATGGGGTGCTGCTGAACCATTGCGTAGAATGCTTACAATATTATTAAAATGAAGTTGATATTTTAAATTATCATTATATTTACATATTTTATTTTTTAATTAAAAATTTATATGGTTTTTTATAAATATATTTTTGTAATAAAGTATAGTTCATACAATTACATAGTAAAGGTATATCCCAAAGTGTTGAAATATCATTTGAGAGAATAAGGATTTTTTTTCCTAGTTGAAGATTTCTTATATTTTTTCGAACTATAATGATAGTATCTGGGCATCTAAAATGTGTTAAATTTAATATTTTAATAAACATAATTTTTACTTCATGATTGATAATTTTTTTTATGTAAAAATGTTCATGTTTGGTGTAATATTATTTATTTATAATATATAGTAAGTACATTGTATGAATATTAGTATAAAATTTTATTTTATTTTAAAACATAGTGATTAATGTTTTTAAATCTAACCAAATTGATCTTGTATTATATGTTTTAATACTAATTTCAATATTAGTTAAAAAATTAATTATTTTATATATTTTTATAGGATTAATTTCATAATTCAGTTTTTTAAAAATTTGATTTTTAATATTAGATGTATATTTTAATGAAATAATGTTAATTTCTTTTTTAATTTTAATAAAATATATTAAATATGATTGTATTTGTTGTATTAAATGTAATACATCATATTTTGTTTTTTTAAAATAATTCAATATTTGGATAGATTGTATTCTATTATTAGATAATAATGTATTTATTAAATTAATAATATTAAATTTTATACAATTTTCAATAATTTCTTTTTGAATATATTTTGTTGTTAAATTAGGATTGGATATACTAATTAATTTTAATACTTCTAATACTTTTATTAACATTAATAAATTTTTTTGATAATAATATGCTAATAATTGAATAGATTGATATGTTAAATTTAAATCTATATTTTTTATTTTTTTTATAATCCATGTTTCTATATCTTGTTTTTTTAATGTATCACATGATAGTATAATTCCTTCAATATTATTAAAAATACTTATCAAATATTTTATTATTTTTTTGGAATTACAATGAGTTAATTTTAGTATTAATAGAATATTTTTATTTTTGTATTTTATAATTTGGTAAATTTTTGAAATAGTGTATTTATTTAATATTTTATCTTTAATAGTTACTATAATAATTTTTTTTTTAATAAATAAATTTTGTTGTTGGTATTCAAAATATATTTTTTCCCAATCAGTATCAGTATTGATTGTTATTGTAATTTTATTAAATAATTCATTTTTTTTAAAAAATTTAAATATAATTTTTTCTATTTCTTGATAAATAACAAATTCTTTTCCTATTATAAAATAATAAAGATATATTTTTTTTATTAACTTGTTTTTAAGATGGTTTATTTGAATATTAAGCATATTTATTTTTTTATAATTAAATTAATTAATTTATTTGGAATATAAATTATTTTTTTAATTTGATATGTTTTTAATATTTTTTGTATTTTTATTAGTTTTTGAAGAATTTTTAAAATTGTATCTTGATTAGAGTTATGTTTCACAATAATAATATCTTTTTTTTTCCCATTTATTTGTACTATGATATTGTTATAATTATCAATAATTAATTTTGAATTATATTTTGGCCATTCTGAATAATCAATATTTTTTTTATGTTTTAGTTGTTTCCATAAGATAAAACTAAAATGTGGAGTAAATGGATATAACATTTTAATAATAATATCTAATACATTTTTCATCAAATATTGATTTATTTCATTTTTTATAAATAAATTAAAAATAAAATTTGTAAATTTAATAATTTCTGATATTGCTGTATGAAAAGATTGACGATATTCTATATCATGAGAAACTTTTAAAATAGTAAGATGTAATTTAGATTGAATATTTTTTTCTAAATTAATATTACATATATTATAATTTATTTTTTTTTTTTTATTTTGACAATAGTGATAAACTATATTCCAAACTTTTTGTAAAAATCGGTACATGCCTTTCACACCAGATTCATTCCATTCTAATGCTGAATGTACTGGAGAAGAAAACATAATAAATAATCTTACTGTATCTGAACCATATTTTTTAATTACTAATTCTGGTTCAATGCCATTATTTTTAGATTTGGACATTTTTATCATACCTGCATGAATAATTTTATGCTTATCATGAGAAATAATGTCTTGTATTTTCCCTTTTTTATCTTTTTTAATTTTTATTTTATTTGATGCAATCCAAATTTTTTGCCCTTGACAATTAATATAATAAAATGCATCATTGAGTACCATACCTTGGCATAATAATTTAATTACTGGTTCTTTAGAAGTTACAAGATTAAAATCGTATAACAATTTATGATAAAATCTAAAATATATTAAATGCATAGTAGAATGTTCAATACCTCCTATATATTGATCAATAGGTAACCAATATTGTGAGGAATTTTTACAAATCATACCTATATCATAATTCGGATTAGTATATCGAATATAATACCATGAAGATTCTACAAAAGTATCAAATGTATCAGTTTCTCGTAATACTTGTTGATTATTTATATTTATTTTAGACCATTTTTTATAAATATTATTGATATTTTTTAATTCTTCCATATTGTAAATTTTAGGTAGAATAACGGGTAATTTTTTATTTGGTATGGGAATAATACTTCCATACTTTGTAGTAGCCATTGGTATAGGAGTACCCCAATATCGCTGTCTTGATATACCCCAATCTTGTAATTTATATTTATTTTTTTTATTAATTATATTTTTTTTATATAAATTTTGAAAAATTTTTCTTGATCCTATTTTATTATTTAAACTATTAAATTGGTTAGAATTTAATAAAAATCCTTTTTGTATGGGCTGATATTTTCTTTTTTTATTGCATATAATACTATTTTTTAATGAAATTACAAATTTTATTTCTATTTTATATTTTTTTGCAAATTTCCAATCATATTGATTATGAGCTGGGATTGATACTTTAATATCTTCATTATTTTCTAATTTTACATAGTTAGTAATCCAAATTGGGAGAATCTGATTTGTGATAGGATGAATAACATGTTTTTTAATTTTTATTCCAAATAATTGAGTATTAATATTGTTATCAATAATTTGATTTTTGTTAAATATTTTTTGTATAAAATAATTAATTTTATTATTTTTTTTTGCTTCCTTTTGAGCTAATTTATGAAATGGTGATATTGATATATATGTTATTCCCATGAAACTTTCTAAATGAGTAGTATGAATTTTTAATTTTTTTTTTGTATTATGTATGTTAAAAATTATTTCAAATCCTGTTGATTGACCAATCCAATTTTTTTGCATTTTTATTACTTGTTTGGGCCATTTTTTTAATAAAGTTAAATCTTCTAAGAGTCTTTTAGCATATTTGGTAATTTTAATAAACCATTGTGATATTAATCTTAATTTAATATATGTTTGACATCTCCAACATTTTCCATCATTTACTTGTTCATTAGCAAGTACTGTTTGATCATTCGGACACCAATTAACTAATGATTTTTTTTTATATACTAAATTTTTTTTATACAATTTATTAAATAACCATTGTTCCCATCGATAATATTTTGGATCACAAGTAGTAATTTCTCTACTCCAATCATAACTAAAACCAAGTTTTTTTAATTGTTTTTTCATAAATTGGATATTTTTATAAGTCCATTGGGATGGAATTATATTATTTTTTATAGCAGCTTCTTCAGCAGGTAATCCAAATGCATCCCATCCAATAGGATGTAAAACATTTTTTCCTAACATTCTTTGATATCGGGCAATTACGTCACTAATAGTATAATTTCGAACATGACCCATATGTAATTTACCTGATGGATATGGTAACATAGCTAAACAATAGTATTTTTGTTTTTTAATATTCTCTTTTACTTCAAAAGTATGATGTTTATCCCAATATTCTTGAACATAAGGTTCTATTAATTCTGGTTGATATTGTTTTTTCATATTTTTATATTTTAAAAATAAAATAATTAATTATTTATAATTAGTGTTATTATATTTTAATATAATTAATTTTAAATAAGTAATATAAATATTTGTATATTATTGTTATTACTTACATAACATAATTTTATTTTATATAATAAATATTTAAGAAATTGAATTATTTAAAATATTGTAATTTATATTATTTACATTGATGTATATTTAGGAATAGTTAGTTTTAATTGTATAATTCGTCGACTATTAGCTATAGAAATTTGAAATTTATATCCTTTTATTTTAATTTTTTCTCCTATTTTAGGAAGATATTGAAATTCTTGCATTACTAATCCTCCAATAGTGTCTATGTCTTGATTTTTAAATTTAGTTTTAAAAAATTTATTAAATTCTTTAATTTCTGTTAATGCTTTAATTATAAATGTATTTTGATTAATTTTTTGTATATTTATATTTACTTCGTTATCATATTCATCGTCAATTTCTCCTACAATAAGCTCTAAAATATCTTCAATAGTAACTAATCCTGATATATCTCCAAATTCATCAATTACTATTGCCATATGATATCGATTAACTTGGAATTCTTTTAACATAATATTTAAATATTTACTTTCAGGAACTACTATTGCGGGTCTTAATATGTTTTTAATACAAAATGATTTAGGAGAAGTTTTCATAAATGGTAATAAATCTTTTGCCATTAAAAAACCTTTTACATAATTATTATCATCACTCATTACTGGGAATCTAGAATGTGCGGATTCTATAATAATACTTAAACATTTATGTAAAGAATATTTTGATTTAATTGTTATCATTTGTGATCTTGGAACAATAATTTCTCCAATTTTTTTTTGCGTAATATTTATTACTCCTGATAACATTTTATAAGTTGTTTTATTAATTAATTTATTTTTTTTTGAATTTAATATACAATCTAATAGCTCTTGTTTATTTTTAGGGGTTGTTTGAAAAAGTTTATTAATTAAAGTAAAAAAAAATCCTTTTTTTTTTAATTTTTTAATTTTTTCAGTATTATTTTCATACATATATTTTATTTTTCTATATTTATTATTAAATACTACATTTTAATATATATTTTATTTTTGTAAAAGTTTTTTAGTATTATTTAAATTAAATATGGATTTTTATATCCTAACTGAATCATGTTTTTAATTTCTATGGATTGCATAATTTGTGCATTATAAAAATTATCATGTGTATAACCTATTAAATGTAATGTTCCATGTATTATAATATGAGCTAAATGTGCTTCTATTGTTTTTTTTTGTAATTTTGATTCTTTTTGAATAATTTTTAAACAAATAACTAAATCTCCAAGAAATGTAGATTTAATATGTTTAGGTCTTTCAAATGGAAATGATAATATATTAGTTGGTTCTTTTTTTTTTCGATATATAAAATTTAATTTTTTTATTTCTAATATATTTACAATACGAATTGTAATTTCACATTTTTTCTTTATAACTGAATAAATCCATTGTTTAATTTTTTTTTTGGTATTATGTTATAATTTTTACAATTTATTTGTATATTTAATTTTATTTTTTTCATATTATATTAATGATTTTGATAATTATTAAATATTACTATAATAATTTTAATATATTATTATAAATATTTATATATTATCTTTCCTTTTAAAATATTATTTTTGATTTGAGTAATGTAAACTTTTATAAGTTTTCCTAGTATATTGTTATTGCTTTTAACTATTACTGTTCTATTATTTTCTGTTTTTCCTAAAAATTTATTTTTATTTTTATTAAAATACTTTTCTACTAATATAGTTTGATGACTATTCAACATTTTACTAGTCCATTTTTTTGCTTGTTTTTTAATTTGATTTTGTAAAATATTTAATCTTATTTTTTTTTCAGTCATGTTAATATTATCTTTTAATTTTGATGCTGGTGTACCGGGTCTGGGTGAGTATATAAAACTAAAACTCATATCAAAATTAATATCAGATATAATATTCATCGTTTTTTGAAAATCATGAGCAGTTTCTCCAGGAAATCCAACAATAAAATCAGAACTAATTTGTATATTTGGTCTTGCTAGGATAAGTTTATTGATAATTTCTTTGTATTTTCTAATGGAGTATGGTCTTTTCATTAACTTTAAAATTCTATTAGATCCACTTTGTATAGGAAGATGTAAAAAACTGACTATTTTTGGAGTATTGTAATATATATTAATTATATCGTCATTAAAATCCATAGGGTTACTAGTAATAAATCTAATTCGTTTAATTTTTTTAATATGTGAAATTAATTGTAATAATTTTGAAAATCTACATTTTTTACCATTTTCATCAATACTATAATATGAATTAACATTTTGTCCGAGTAAAGTAATTTCTTTGACGCCCTGATCTACTAATCTAGAAATTTCATATAAAATATCATGAAATGGTCTACTAATTTCTCTACCCCTTGTATAAGGAACAATACAGAAAGAACAGTATTTATTACATCCTTCCATAATAGATATAGAAGTTGAATAATTGATATTTTTAGGTATTAATATATTTTTAAATTTTTCTAACTTTGGGAATGTAATATCTATAATTGGTTTTTTTTTTATTCTTTGATTAATCATATCAGGTAATCGGTGTAAAGTTTGAGTACCAAAAATAATATCAATATGTTTAGCTCGTTTTAAAATGTTTTTTCCTTCTTGATTAGCAACACATCCCCCAACTGCAATAATAATATTTGGATTATTTTCTTTTAATATTTTCCATCTACCTAATTGATGAAATAATTTCTCATAAGCTTTTTCTCTAATAGAACAAGTATTTAAAATTAAAATATCTGCTTCATAAAATAGATTGGTTGTAGTATATTTCTTATTTTGTTTTAATATATTGGTAATCATCAGTGAATCATATTCATTCATTTGACAACCCCAAGTTTTTATATAAAATTTTTTATAATTTTGATTCATTATATTTAGATTGATTAAATTTTTTAAAATTATTTGTATTATAATGATATTCTATTTTATATACAATATAACTTAATAAAATATTTTCTATCTTGTATCTTGCATTTTAAATGTTACATATTATTTTCAGTGCTTATATTATATTAAACTTAAGTACAATGTGAAAATAATATTTTTTGAAGTTATATATTTTAGAATTTTGTCTTTACAGTTATTTACATGTAATACATATTTATTGTAAGAATTGTGATATATATTGTGTATTTTAAAAATATAGTTTTTAATAAATATATAAATAACGCATTGAATAAAATATATATTTTATATTAATACATATAAATACATCATTAAATAGAATAAATAATTATATTTTTGTTTATATGATATATATTTTTAACTATAAGAAGATGTTTTTATTATTGTTTGATTAATATTGAAATGGAATATCTGTTTCTAACTTTATTAACTCTTCTATAGTTTGTCTTTTTTTTATAATTCTTGGTTTACCATTTTCAAATAATACTTCTGGTATAAAAGGTTTAGTATTATAATTAGAAGACATAGTAGCACCATAGGCTCCAGTATTATGAAAAACAATATAATCTCCTATTTTTATTTTAGGAAGATCTCTTTCTTGTAATTCTCCTTTTTCATTTTGAGTAAAAATATCTCCTGATTCACACAATGGTCCACCTATTATAGTTTTTTGTATTTTTTCTTTATTAATTATTCGATTATCTTTTGGTATAATTGATATATGATGATAACTACCATACATTACAGGTCTCATTAAATCATTAAATCCAGATTCAACTAAAACAAATTTTTTATTTTTTGTTTTTTTTTTAGCATATACTTTAGCTACTAAAATTCCAGACTCTCCAACTAAAAAACGACCTGGTTCAATTTCTAAATTAATAGGATGTCTAAAATGTTTTTCAATTTTTTGTTTAGTGTGATTCCATAAATTAAAATAATTATTTATATCTATTGGTATATCATTTTCTTGATAAGGAATAGGTAATCCTCCTCCAGCAGAGATCGATTGAATATCTTGATTTAATATAATTGTTTGATTAAGCATAGAATTACATACTTTTTTTAAGTGTTGATAATTGACTCCAGATCCAATGTGCATATGTAATCCTACAAGATTCAATTGATATTTTTTGATTATTGGTAATGCTAAATGTGGATTCCAAATTCCATGTTTACTATTTTCACCTCCAGTATTTGTTTTTTTGCTATGTCCATGACCAAATTTAGGATTAATACGCATCCAGATACGATGTTTAGGAGATATTTTTCCTATTTGTTCTAACATAGTTAATGATCCTACATTGACTGTGATATTTAAATCAATAACTTTTTTTAATGTTTGAGTATCTATAATATCAGATGTAAAAATAATTTCGTCATTTTTTGGTGTGAATCCTGCAATTAGAGCGCGTTCAATTTCGCCTAATGATACTGCATCAATTTTTACGTTAAATTGTTTTATAAAACGAAGTATATGGATATTAGAGCATGCTTTTTGTGCAAATCGAATAATATCAAACTTTTTTAGTATATTTATTTTATCTTGAATAATATTTCCATCATATATCCAAATTGGAGTATTATATTGATTTATAATAGATAATATATTTTCAGTATTTAATATTTTATTTTTATTATTTAAATTAAACATATCTTCCTTGTATAATTAGATTATTTATATATTATTGAGTCATTAAAGATCGTAGTGTTGGAAAAAGAATAATATTACGTATACTAGTTTGATTAGTCATAATCATAACTAGTCGGTCAATACCAATACCTAAACCTGCTGTAGGTGGTAGTCCATATTCCATAGCAGTAATATACTCTTTATCATAAAATGTTTTTTCATATTTTAGGTGATTTTTTATATTATTTTGTTCTAAAAATCTATTTTTTTGATCTTCTGGATCATTCAATTCAGAAAATCCATTTCCTATTTCTAATCCTCCAATAAAAAATTCAAATCTATCAGCAATATGTTTTTTAGTATCATTACGTCTAGATAAAGGAGATACTTCAATAGGATATTCAGTTATAAAAGTTGGTTGAATTAATTTTTTTTCTATTGTTGTTTCAAAAATTTCTGAAATGATTTTACCTATACTCCAATTTTCTGGAACGTTGATATTATATGAAATTGCAATTTTTTTTATTTTTTCAAGATTTTTAAGATCGGATTTTTTAAGATTGGGATGATAGTGTAAAATTGATTCTTTCATAGTAAATTGTTGATATGGTTGATTAAAGTCAAAAATATGTTGATTATATTGTATTGTATAAGATCCTGTAATTTTTTTTACTATTTTTTTTAATAAGTTTTTTATTAGATACATTAAATCTGTATAATTAGAATATGTCATATAAAGTTCCATCATAGTAAATTCTGGATTATGACGAGATGAAATACCTTCATTTCGAAAACTACGATTTATTTCATATATGCGATTAAAACCCCCAATAATTAATTTTTTTAAATATAGTTCAGGAGATATTCTTAAATACATTTTTGTATTTAAAGTATTATGATATGTAATAAAAGGTCTTGCTGTTGCTCCACCTGGAATATTATGCATCATAGGTGTTTCTACTTCTATAAAATTATTTTGATCCATAAAATTTCGAATAGTTTTTAAAATATTTGAACGTATTTTAAAATTATTCATTGATGTTTTATTTGTAATTAAATCAAGATATCTTTTACGATATTTAGTTTCTTTATCAGATAATCCGTGAAACTTATTTGGTAGTGGACGTAATGATTTACATAGTAAATAAATTTTTGTGCAGTAAATTGATAATTCTTTAGTTTTTGTTTTAAATATTGTTCCTTCTATTCCAAGAATATCTCCTAAATCCCATGTTTTAAATTGTTTTTGGTAGAATTCTGAAGATATTTTTTTTGATGTAACATAGATTTGTATTTTTTCTTGCATATCTTGTATTATAATAAATGAAGCTTTCCCCATGATACGCTGTTGAATCATACGACCTGCAATACAAACTTGTATATTAATTATATTTAATTCTTGATTATTTTTAGAAGCATATTTTTTATAAATTTCTATGATATTAATATTAGGTTTAAAATGATTTGGGAAGGAAAAACCAGTTTTACGAATACTTTTAAGTTTTTTTTTTCTAGTTTCGTATTCGTTTATTAAATTTTTTTCATGTTGATTGTTTATTTTTTTTTTATTTAACATAATATAATTTTCTATAATCCTATTTTTAGACTCTTTTCAATAAAGAGATCTAAATTACCATTTAATACTGATTGAATATCACGTATTTCGAGTCCTGTTCTAAGATCTTTAATACGAGAATGATCTAATATATATGATCTAATTTGATGACCCCATCCAATTGATGATTTACTGTTTTCTATAATTTTTTTTTCTTGATTTTTCTTTTTAATTTCCATATCATATAGTTTCGATTTCATTTGCTGCATAGCTTGTTCTTTATTTTGATGTTGCGAACGCTGATTTTGACATTGAGTCACTATTAATGTAGGTAAATGAGTAATTCTAACTGCTGATTCTGTTCGATTGACATGTTGTCCTCCAGCTCCAGAGGCTCGATAAACATCTATTCTTAGATCAGATGGATTAATGTTAATTGTTATTCTATTACTTATCTCAGGATAAATAAATGCAGAACTAAAAGATGTATGACGACGATTACCTGAATCAAATGGGCTTTTTCTAATTAATCTGTGAATTCCCGTTTCTGTTCTTAACCAACCAAATGCATATTTTCCTATTACTCGAATAGTAGCTGATTTTATACCTGCAATTTCTCCTGATAATTCATGAATTATTTCTGTTTTAAATTTTTTTTTATCTAGCCATTTTAAATACATTCTCATTAACATTTTTGACCAATCTTGAGCATCAATACCTCCTGATCCGGATTGTATATCAAGATAACAGTTACAATAATCGTATTTTTTAGAAAAAATATGATAAAAATTAATTTTTTTTATTTTGTTTTTTATTTTTTTTAATTCTTTTGTTATATCTACAATAATACTTGTATCCTGAAGTTCTATGGATAATTCAATAAAATTTTTAACATCATTAATATTATTTTCAATATTTTTTACATCTGAAATAATTTTTTGTAATTTAATTTTTTCTTTTTTAATTTTTTCATTTAATGAAATATGTAACCATTTATGAGATTTATTTAATATATTTTGTATTTCTATAATTCTGTTTTTTTTTTTATTATATTGAATCATGATTTTAAATTGGTTTTTTTTTTTTATTAGTTTATTAAGATGATTATTAAATATATTTAATATCATTAACAATCCTATATTATTTAAAGTATTTTATTATAACATTGTATATATTTTTTATTTTTAATAAAAAAATATTGAAAATGATAAAATATATTATTTTATAATTTGTATATTTTATAAAATATATTTATATTATTTTACAAATATTGAATATTATTTATAATAAAATATCTTAAATATAATATTTTGTGTTATGAGAACTATATGAAAGATTTTTATATTTATAAAAAAAAATATTATGATATTTCAGATAATATTTTATATAATTTTTTATGTTCTTTTACTGTATTGTCTGATTGGTCATTAATATGGGTATCAGGATTAGATAGTAAAAAATATTTACAAAGTCAAATTACTATTAATCTATTTTTATTAAATTTACATGATCATATTTTATGTGCTCATTGCAACTATAAAGGAAAAGTTTGGAGTACTTTACGTTTATTTCATTATAAGTCTGGATATGCATATATTCAACGAAATAGTGTTTGTACAATACAAATCGATGAATTAAAGAAATATTCTGTATTTTCAGATGTGAATATTACTCGTCTACATCATTTTATTTTATTAGGAATATCAGGATTACATTCTAGAAACATATTATTAGGTTACTTTAAAAATTTACCAGATCAAAAAAAATCAGTTATATATATAAATAATAATATTGTATTATGGTTTCAAGATCCGATAGAACGTTTTTTATTGATTTTAGAAAAAGAAGATTTTATAAAATTAAGACAATGGTTATTAAACCAATATATAAAACATGTAAAAAATCAATGGTTATTTTTAGACATACAATCAGGTATTCCTATTATTGAAAAAAAAACTATTGGAAAATATGTTCCTCAAGAAATCAATTTAGAATATTTTAATGGGATAGATTTTAAAAAAGGTTGTTATTGTGGTCAAGAAATAATATCTCGTTTACATTTTCGTAATGTTAATAAAAGAAAATTATATTGTTTGATTGGTATTTCAAACATTATACCTAATGTTTTAGCTAATGTAGAAATGTATGATGGTATATGGAAAAAAGTAGGAAATGTATTTTTTGTTTTACATTTTCAAAATAATATTTTTTGTATACAATGTATTTTAAATAATAAAATTGATTCGCATAAAATTTTCCGTATATCTACTAATGTGACAAGTTATTTTGTAATTAAATAACATTTTATGAAATATTAAAATATTTTAAAATTGTATCATACTTAACATTAGATAAAATTTTTAATGTTATTGTGCATAATAATTTTATTATTTATAATGGTTGAAATAAAATATTATGAAGATATTGATAATATAAATAATAATTAGATTGATAATAAATAAAAATTTTATAGATTATTTAATTTTTTATGTTTTCGAATTTTAATTTTTCGGTCATTTTCAGTAAGATATTTTTTACGTATACGAATAGAATATGGAGTAATTTCTATTAATTCGTCATCATTAATAAAGCCTAATGATTTTTCTAATGTCATATTAATAGGAGGAATTAGAGATATTGCTTCATCAGTTCCAGAGGCTCGCATATTGGTTAATTTTTTACCAGTTAAACAATTTACAGTTAAATCATTAGATCTATTATGTATTCCAATAATTTGACCTTGATAAACTTTTTCTGCATGTCCTAAAAATAATTTTCCTCTATTTTGAAGATTAAATAATGCAAAACCTGTTGTTAATCCTGTTCCATTAGATATTAGGACACCATTTTGTCTTTGCCCCATATCATAGGATTGTTTTTTTCCATAATGTGAAAAGGATGAATAAAATAATCCTGTTCCAGATGTAATATTCATAAATTGATTTCGAAAACCTATTAATGCTCGGCTAGATATAACATATTCTAATCTTATTCTTTTTTTATTATCAGGAATAATATTTTTTATTTTTCCTTTTTTTTGTCCCATACATTCTATAATTACTCCTTGATGACATTCTTCAATATCTATTACTACATTTTCAAAAGGTTCAGTTTGAATATTATCTTGATTTTTAAAAATAATTTTAGGTCTTGATACTTCTAATTCAAATCCTTCTCGTCTCATAGTTTCAATTAATATAGATAAATGTAATTCTCCTCTTCCAGAAACAGAAAATTCATTAGAATTAGATGTTTTTTTTACTTTCATAGCAACATTATGTATGATTTCTTTTTTTAATCTTTCATAAATTTTAGTAGAAGTAACATATTTTCCTTCTTTCCCACAAAAAGGAGAGGTATTAACAGAAAATAACATATTTACTGTAGGTGGATCTATTGTTACAGGAGGTAATGGATGAATATTATTAACATCACAAATTGTATCAGAAATATATAAATTACTTAATCCAGTAATTGCAATGATTTCTCCAGCATATGCATGTTGTATTTCTATTTTTTTTAATCCAAAATATTTTAATATTTTTCCTATTTTCCCGTTTCGTACATGTCCTGTTTTATCAATTATTGATACTTGTTGATTACTATAAATAGTTCCTTGATTAATTCGACCAATTCCAATTAAACCTAAATAATTATCGTAATCTAACTGAGAAATTTGAATTTGTAAATTTCCTTTAGGATTGACCTTTGGTATAGGAGTATATTTAATGATTGCATTATATAATGCATTCATATTATTGTCCATCGTTTGATAATTTGTACTAGCAGTACCGAGTAAAGCAGAAGTATAAATAACTGGAAAATCTAATTGTTCATCTGTTGCATTTAAATTTACGAATAAATCAAATATTTGATCTATGACCCATTCAGGTCTAGAATATTTTCTATCAATTTTATTAATTACAACAATAGGATTTAAATTATATTCAAAAGCTTTCTGTGTAACAAATCTTGTTTGTGGCATAGGACCATCAAAAGCATCAACTACTAGTAATACAGAATCAACCATAGACATAACACGTTCTACTTCTCCTCCAAAATCGGAATGTCCAGGTGTATCAATAATATTAATTCTATATTTATTCCATTGAATAGCTGTATTTTTAGCTAATATTGTAATGCCTCTTTCTTTTTCTAATTCATGATAGTCCATAATTCGATTAATATTTTCTTCTTTATCATGAAATGTTCCTGATTGTTTAAGTAATTGATCTAATAGTGTGGTTTTTCCATGATCAATATGTGCAATAATAGCTATATTTCTTAGATTTATAACCATTTTTTATCCTTTATATTATAAAATATAAATAATTTGTATTACTAAATATAAATTAAATAATTAGTTAAAATTTTTATATTATTAAACTATATTATATTATAAGATATATTATTTTATTAATAATATATGATATTTAAAATATAATAATCTTTATTCTATGTATGTATTGAAGTATTTTGATATTTATATATTTTAAAATGAACGAGTATTTATAGTATTATGATTAATAATTATAACGTTGCTCGATTTTTAACAAGTGTTGATGTATGGAATACTGATAATATTTATCCGTATGGTATGGAAATAGCATTTTCTGGTTATTCAAATTCCGGAAAATCAAGTTTAATTAATTGTTTAACAAATAATAATAAATTAGCACGATGCAGTAAATTTCCAGGTTGTACAAAAATGATTAATTTTTTTCAAGTGACTTCAGATTTTCGTATAGTAGATTTACCTGGTTATGGATATTCTAAAAGATGTAAAAATGAAAAAAAAAAAATAAATAATTTAATTTTTAATTATTTAAAACAAAGAAAATATTTAAAAGGATTAATTCTATTAATAGATATTAGAAGATTAATGAGACTAATAGATTATAATATATTAAAATTATCTAAAACACGAAATATAAATATATTAATTATTTTAACAAAATGTGATAAAATAACAGTACAATCACAAAAAAAACAACTATATATTTTAAAAAATCAGTTATTTCCAGATTTTCGAAATATTGAAATTATTATTTTTTCATCTTTTAAAAAAATTGGAGTGGATAAGATATTAAATATCATTAATATATGGATGATAAAATAATTATTTAATAATCTTGTATCTTTACATATTCATATAATTTATATAAAACTGAAAATTGTATTATTTCAAATTATATATTTTATACATTATAATAATCTTAAAAATGTATGTATTATTTAATTTATGTAATCAATAATGCATATTTTTTATTATATTTATAATATGTTATAAGTATTTAATATTTTAATTATTTTAATATTTTTATAACAATGTTATATTAAACATCCTTGTAATTTATAAATTTTTAATTTTTTATATTTTTAATTATGATTTTAAAGTATTATAATATTGTTTTAATTCTTTTATTCCATGAAATGGAGCAGTATGATTTAATTTTTCTTCAATTCTGATTAATTGATTGTATTTTGATAATCGATCAGATCGACTCATAGATCCTGTTTTAATTTGACCGGATTGAGTTCCTACAGCTAAATCTGCAATTGAAGTATCTTCTGTTTCACCTGATCTATGTGATATTATTGTAGAATATTTTGCTTTTTTAGCTAATTTAATAGTTGATAATGTTTCGGTTAATGTACCAATTTGATTTAATTTAATTAAAATAGAATTTGCAATACCTTTTTTGATACCTTGGTTTAATTTTTTTGTGTTTGTTACAAACAAGTCATCTCCTACTATTTGTATATGATCTCCTAATAGTTTTGTTTGATATAAAAAACCATTCCAATCAGATTCACTTTGACCATCTTCAACAGATGTAATTGGGTATTTTAATGTTAAATTTCTTATAAAATTACTGAATTCTTGAGAAGTAAATTGTTTATTTTCATGTTTTAGATGATAAATGTGTGTTTTTGTATTATATAATTCAGAAGCTGCACAATCCATAGCAATTGTAATATCTTGACCTAATTTATAACCTGATTTTTCAACTGCTTGTTGAATCATCATGAGAGCAGATTCATTAGATTGTAAGTTTGGTGCATATCCTCCTTCATCACCCACCGATGTGCTTAAATTATTATTTTTTAGAATATAACCTAATGTTTGAAAAATTTCACATCCCATTCTAATAGCTTCTTTAATAGATTTTGCTCCTACTGGTTGTATCATAAATTCTTGTATATCTAAATTATTATTAGAATGACTTCCACCATTAATAATATTAATCATAGGTAATGGCATAGAAAAACATTTTGGAGTGTTATTTAATTCTGCAATATGTTCATATAAAGGTATACCTTTAGAAATAGATGCTGCTTTAGCAGTAGCCATAGATACAGATAAAATTGAATTTGCACCTAAGTTTTGTTTATTTTCTGTACCATCTAAATTTAACATTATTTTATCAATTTCGTTTTGATTATTAGCATCTTGATTTTTTAACGATTTAAAAATTATTGTATTAATTAATGAAACAGCTTTAGAAACTCCTTTACCTAAAAATCTATTAGGATTATTATCGCGTAATTCTAATGCTTCATATTTTCCGGTAGATGCACCTGATGGACATGAAAATAATCCAATTGAACCATCTTGTAATTGTACTTCAGCTTCTATAGTTGGATTTCCTCTAGAATCAATAATTTCTCTAGCAAGAATTTTATTTATTTTAGACATTTTATTTCCTTTTTGGTAAATATTATAAAATTAAATATTTTGTTTTTTTTTAATACTATATATTGTAGAAGCTTTTATAAATCCTACAAAAAGAGGGTGATTATTCCTTGGTGTAGAATTAAATTCAGGATGAAATTGGCACCCAATAAACCATGGATGATTATTAATTTCAATAATTTCTATAATTTTATTATTTATAGATTTACCTGAAATACGTATTCCATATTTTTCAATTTTTTTAAATAAATTTTCATTTATTTCATATTTATGACGATGTCTTTCAATAATAATATCAGAATTATATAATTTCCATGCAAGACTATTTTTTTTTATTTTACATGTTTGATTACCTAATCTCATGGTACCTTGAAATTTTTTATTTTTATATTGAATTTTAATGTTTTTATTTTTATCATTTTCTGCTAATTTAATTATAGAATATTTACCTTGTGGTTCAAATTCTTCAGAATTAGCATGTTTTAATTGTGCAACATTTCTACAAAATTCTATTAATGCAAGTTGCATACCTAAACATATACCAAAATATGGAATATTATTTTCTCGTGCATATTGTATTGTTATTAATTTTCCTTTTATGCCTCTTTTACCAAATCCTCCTGGAATAACTATTCCATTCAGTGATTTAAGTAAATGAATATTATGACTTTTAATTTTTTGAGAATTAATTAATTTTATATTTACAAATATTCTATTTTTTAATCCTCCATGTTTTAGTGCTTCTATAACTGATCTATATGCATCAGGTAAAGTCACATATTTTCCAATTATACCAATAATTACTGTTCCTTTTGGATTATTTTCTTGATATATTATTTTATTCCAATCTTGCAAATTAGCTTTTGGTACGTTTAGTTTAAATTTTTTACAGATATAGTCATCGACTTTTTGGTATTGAAGTAGATTTGGAATTGTATATATAGAATTTACATCTTGTAAAGAAATTACTGATTTTTCAGAAATATTGCAAAATAAAGCAATTTTAGATTTTTCTTTTTGAGGAATTTTTCTATCTGATCTACATATTAATATATCAGGTTGGATACCAATAGATAACAATTCTTTAACAGAATGTTGTGTAGGTTTTGTTTTTATTTCATGAGACGTTATAATATATGGTAATAATGTTAAATGAATATATAAGATTTTATTTTTTCCTACATCTAATGCAATTTGACGAATAGCCTCTAAAAATGGTAAACATTCAATATCTCCTACTGTTCCTCCAATTTCAACTATAATAATATCTTTTTTTTTAAATTTAGAAATAATATTTTTTTTTATTTCATTAGTAATATGAGGTACTATTTGAATAGTAGATCCTAAATAATCACCATTTCTTTCTTTTTTTAATACTTTCTTATAAATACTACCAGTTGTAAAATTATTTTGGACAGTCATTTTTGTATTCATAAATCTTTCATAATGTCCTAAATCTAAATCAGTTTCTGTACCGTCTTCAGTAACGAAGATTTCTCCATGTTGCATAGGACTAATAGTTCCTGGATTGATATTAATATATGGATCTAATTTGATAATTGTTATTTTTAAATTACGTAATTTTAGAATAGATCCAAGTGCAGCTGCTGTAATACCCTTTCCTAGTGATGAAGTAACTCCACCAGTTAAAAAAATATAATTTGTATTCATATATAGATTGTATATATTTATAAATAAGATTGAATAAAACTAGTAAATAATAGTTTTATATTATATAACTAAATAATTTACTATATAATTATTTATTTTATTTAATTAATATTTATAGATGTTTATGTGTATTTTTTATGCTAACTGTTTGATGAAATATTATATATTTTCCGTTAGAAAGATTCATATCCTTAAAAAAATATCCTATGCGTTCAAATTGATAGGTACTTATTAAACTGTTTATATGAATTGATGAGTTAATAAATCCGTATTTTATTATTTTTGAATTAGTATTTATAATAGATAATATATTTTTTTGATATTCTGGATTTTTAACATTAAAAATATGATTATATAATCTAAATTCTGATTTAATTGATTGTTTTTTTGATATCCAATGAATAATTCCATATTTTTTTTTATTTTTTATATTTTTTAGATTACATGTACAAAATATTTTATTAATGTTTTGATTTTTATCTTTTTCTATATATTTTGCTGTAATTATATAAGAATATTTTAATTTTACTGGTTGCTCTAATGTTAATCTATAATATTTTTTTTGAGGATATTCTTGGAAATCTGATCGTTCAATATATATTGTATTATTAAATATAATATTTTTGCTACCCATATTAGGATTATTTGGATGATTAAATATATTAATAATTTCTTCATATTGGTTGGGTATATTATATAAAATAACTTCTATAGGGTTTAAAATAGCCATAGTACGATACGCTGTTTTATTTAATTCTGATCTTATACAATGTTCTAATGTTGAAAATTCTATTAAATTTTTTTGTTTGGTTACACCTATTTTATTACAAAAATTTATAATAGAAGAAGCTGTATATCCTCTTGCGCGCAATCCTGAAATAGTAGGTATTCTAGGATCCTTCCAATCATTAATAATATTATTTTGAATAAGTATTTTTAATTTTCTTTTCGAAAGAATAGAATATTCTAAATTTAATCGAGAATATTCATATTGATAGGTATGATGAGAAATATTAATATTATTTAATATCCAATTATATAATCTTCGATTATCTTGAAATTCTAAAGTACATAAGGAGTGTGTAATACCTTCGATAGCGTCTGAAATACAATGTGCAAAATCATATGTTGGATAAATACACCATAATAATTTTGTTTGATGATGTTGAGTAAATTTAATTCTATATAATACAGGATCTCTTAATATTATAAATGGAGAATGCATATTTATTTTAGCGCGTAAACAAGCATATCCTTCAGGAATGTTTCCTTTTTTCATTTGTTCAAATAAAAAAATATTTTCTTCAATACTTTGATTTCTATAAGGACTGTTAGTACCAGGAGTATTTAGTGTTCCTCGATATTCTCGAATTTCATTTTTTTTTAATTTGTCTACATATGCTAAATTTTTTTTAATTAATTGTAAAGCATATTGATATATTTGATTAAAATAATAGGAAGTATATCGAGTTTTTTGGTACCATTTGTATCCTAACCATAGAATATCATATTTAATAGCATTAATATATTTTAGATTTTCTGTATTAGGGTTAGTATCATCAAATCGAAGATTACACTTTCCTTTAAATTGTTGAGCTAGTTCAAAATTTAAAACTATTGCTTTTGCATGACCAATATGAAGATATCCGTTTGGTTCTGGTGCAAATCTAGTATGTACAGATAAATGTTTATTGTTTTTTAAATCATTTTTAATTATTTTATGTATGAAACTAATATTATATTTTTTTTTATCAAATTTCATATGATTATTAATTTTAAAATTTATATGTTATAAATTTTAAATTTTTATATTAAAAAAGTATATTAATATGTTTGTATTTCATAAAGAGCAGAAATCTTTTAAAAAATTGTTGACGTAAATAAAGTTAAGAAGCATAATTTATATAAGGCTACGTAGCTCAGGTGGTTAGAGCACAGCACTCATAACGCTGGGGTCATGGGTTCAATTCCCGTCGTAGCCATATTATTTTGCGGGAGTGGCGAAATAGGTAGACGCACCAGATTTAGGTTCTGGCGCCTTTAGGTTTGCGAGTTCAAGTCTCGCCTCCCGTATATTTAAATTATTTTTATGTTTTTTTGGGGTATAGCCAAGCGGTAAGGCACCGGTTTTTGATATCGGCATCCCTGGTTCGAATCCAGGTACCCCAGTGATTTAAGAATTTTTAGTCTATTTTATAAGTTCATAAATTTTAAAATACAATAAATTTTATTTAATTAGAAATTTATTTTATTTAAAAATATAGTTTATGATAGATTTATGATATTAAATACATATAAAAAATATGCAGCTATTGCTGCACTTAATTATATTTCTTTTGATTCAATTATTGGTATTGGTTCAGGTTCTACAATATCATATTTTATTCAAGCTCTTAGTACTATTAAAGACCGTGTAATTGGTGTGATATCCAGTTCTTATAATACTACATTTATTTTAAAAAAGTATGGAATTAAAGTATTTGATTTAAATACCATCTCTACTTCTATTAC
The DNA here is from genome assembly GCF_964058955.1 of Buchnera aphidicola (Phyllaphis fagi). Taxonomy (GTDB): domain Bacteria; phylum Pseudomonadota; class Gammaproteobacteria; order Enterobacterales; family Enterobacteriaceae; genus Buchnera_L; species Buchnera_L aphidicola_AI. The sequence continues at coordinate 302,260 of NZ_OZ060370.1, read as the reverse complement.
ATATATAGATAGTGCGGATGAAATTAATAATAATATGGAAGTAGTTAAAGGGGGTGGTGCAGCTTTAACTAAAGAAAAAATTATTGCATCAGTATCTAAAAAATTTGTTTGTATCATTGATAAAACTAAACAAGTTAATAAATTAGGGTTTTTCCCATTACCGTTAGAAATTATTCCTATATCATATTCTTATATTGCTCAAGAAATATTTAAATTAGGTGGTATTCCTAAATATAGGCGCGGGATTATTACAGATAATGGTAATATTATTATAGATGTATATGATTTAAATTTAGAATTTCCTATTTTAATGGAAAATAAAATTAATTCTTTACCTGGTGTTGTAAGTGTTGGATTATTTTCTTATAGAAAACCAGATTTAATTTTAATTGGTGCTAAAAATGGAGTTGAAATTATTAAATAATTATCTTATTTAAAAGATTTTTATTTTTAGATCATAAAATTTATATATTGTTTTTATTATATGTAATTGAACTATATTTTTATTTAATTAATCTACTGATATTTATTATATTAATATTACCTGTTAACTTCTTATCAATATTATAATTATTTTTTTTAATTTTGCATCCGGGGGGATTTGAACCTCCGACCTCTCGGTTCGTAGCCGAGTGCTCTATCCAACTGAGCTACGGATGCTTTTTAATTTGACGGTGAGAGAGGGATTTGAACCCTCGATACAGGTTTTCTATATACTCCCTTAGCAGGGGAGCGCCTTAATCCACTCGGCCACCTCACCTAAGTAATTTTTTATTTATCACTCAAATTATATTATACTACCTATTTATTTAATTAAGTCAAATATATTTTAATATTGTTATATTACATTATATATAATTAGAAATTATATATTAAAATTTAACATATTTTATTAGATGTAATAATGTTTAATTTTTTTTTCTTTTTTTCTGATTGTATTCTTTGATAAATTTCTTCACGGTGTACTGATATTGTTTTTGGAGCATTAACACCAATTCTTACTTGATTACCTTTAACTCCTAATACTGTTACAGTAATTTCATCACCAATGATTAGTGTTTCACCAACTCTACGAGTTAAAATAAGCATTCTTTTCCCCTTTTTTAAAAGTATACGATATTATTTTTATATGATTTTAGAATTGTAACATGTATTAAAGACTATATGTGTTAAAAATATATTTTATAAGATATTATAGTTTATTTATATTATTTATTATATATTTTAAATTATAAAAATTTATTTTTTTTTAAATAATCGATTTTTACTCAATGTTTATGTTATATGTAAGTACTAATCCAGGATGTAATATGGGGTAGTATTTTATAAAAATCATGTATATTATTTATTATACATTCTGCGGTTTGTATTTTCCCACCTCCAGAACCATTAGTATATTTTTTAATTATTTCAACAATATTTTTGGCTTGTATTTTATGAGTTATGTTATTTGTTATACTTACTATAAAAATATATTTTTTTTTGTATTGATAAAATAGAATAATAACACCAGAATTTATTTTTATTTTTAATTGATCAATCATGATTTTCAATAATTTACGATTTTTAATTTTTGTTTCGCTATTTAAGAAATATATTTTTTTAATTTTAATTATTTTTTTAATTAATTGGTTTTTTTCATTTAATATTATTTCTTTATTTAATATTTGATTTTCTTTTTTTAAGTTAGAACAATAATTAATTATTTTTTTTATTTTTATTAATAACTCTGAATCATTAGATTGTAATGTATTTTTTATTTCTAATATATTTTTTTCTTGATCTTGTATTTTATGTAATGCATATTTTCCAGTTATCGCTTCTATACGATGTATTCCAGAAGCAATTTTTTTTTCAGATATAATTTTAAATAAACCAATATCACCGGTTCTTTTAGAATGTGTACCACTACATAATTCTTTAGAAAATTTTCCTATTTTTAACATTCGAACAATTGAGTTATAATGCTTATGTTGTAAAAATTTATATTTTTTTAATTTTGCTTCATGAATACTACCATATTGTTCACATATATTTACATTTTTTTGAATTTGATGATTAATAATATTTTCTATATTAAAAATTTGATCTATATTAATTGGTTTAAAATAAGAAAAATCAAATCTTAAATATTTTTCATTAATAAAAGAACCTCTTTGATAAATTTTTTCTTTTAATACTAGGTTTAATGCAGAATTTAATAAATGCGTTGCAGAATGATTGTTTTGTATAAGTAATCTTTTTTTTTTATTAATTTTAG